>JBEIFD010000065.1:0-10489 GCA_040382535.1 Merismopediaceae cyanobacterium | reverse complement strand
TCCCTTGCATCTTTTTTGCCTCCTGTTTTCAATTTTGTTCTCCTTTCCCATTATCCTTTTTTCTACAACCCTTACCTAACGCTAAATTTAGAATTGCTGAAGTTTTTTAGGAAAAGGAATAAAGGCTTATTTTTGCTGCTTAACTAGATAGAATTTAGGCTGTTGCTATAGTGGAAAATTTCTAAATACCTTGATTCTGTCTCTGATTTATCTTTACTTTTTCTGTCTGGTTACTAGAAAATTGCATAAAAGATAATTGACAATTCTTTATGAAAAATGATTGACTACTTATACCTAATCAATTATTGGCTGATGGTATTGAGTTCTTGGAAATAGGGGTGATCTGTTAAAAGGGATTCCCCAGAGCGCGATCGCATTGCGACAAATTCACCGTGTTAGTATAAGGCACAAAAAAAGAAGGGTATAATCACCCTCCTCGCTTAGAAAGTAAACAGCTCTATTGAAAATTAATCTTCAGGTGCAACACGAGCATAGAAAATTCCGCGAATCTTCACATCCACAGGTTTTTTCGCTCCTAAATCGGTATCAGAAGGTTGTTCGCTTTCAAAGATTCCGCCAATTTCTCCCGTGTCGCCATCAACTTGAGTCACTTGGAGAGAAAGGGTTCCCTTGCCGATGGGGGTTTGTTTGACGTTGGTACGTTGAAGTTCCTTACTATCTGCGGATGCAGGTAAAGCTACCGCATTGTCATAACCCGTATAAACACCGCGAGCTTTAGGATCTAAGAAACCCGCTCCCCGATAGGAAGGCACTTTAAAACCACCGACAAAATCGGTAGAGCTATTAATAGAGGTAAAACCAGGTTCAGTTTTGCCAACAAATTTTTTAATAGTAAAGAAAAAGGGAACTTCTTCTCCCCCTGGTAACAGAACTGTCACGGGTTGAAAGTCAATCCCATCTTTCTCTTTCAGGGTTAAAACGCCATTTTCGTCAACAAAGATGGAACCCCGAATTTGCTCTAGACTGCTGGTATAGCGAGTTAAGAGTTTTCCTTCGACAAATTCCGCTGTTTGACGTTTGTTAAGGGGTTCTTCTTTAACAAAGTATTGCTGTGGCTCTATACATAGGTCAGAGACACTATAGGTTTTATTACTTTCTACGGGGATCGTTCCTCTAGAAAAAGAGGTAACGGTGGGGCAGCTATTTGCTAGTCCAGTTCCGACAATTTCGTCATAGGTCATTTGCTCTCGGTCAAGAGCAAGGGCTGATCCGCCATTGAAGATGGTGAGCATACCTAGAAAAAAAGACAGAAAGGCTACGATTAATACACGAAACCTCATGGTCAACCTCGCTTAGTCAATCTCAAATTAGTAAAATCTTGTCCTGATAGGGCTTACGCATAAAGCAATTAATTATATCTGGAGCAAGTTAGGCTAATGTTATCGGTATCTACTTTACCAAACTTTCGGGACGTTCTGAGCGTTATGGTATTCAGAATTCTTTTGGTTCCCCAATCTTTTATAGTGAGGGATGGAATAATTTAGTGGGTCAAACGGGACGTATATAGTAAAGATGAACGAGCATTTGTTGGAAAACGAGCTAAAGATGATTGCTGACCGAGTGGATGCGATCGCGAAGGAATGCGGGGATGACAGCGATCAACTGTTGGCTCTATTGCGGACGCTAGAAGGGCTACACCGTCGTATTTGTGCTGAACAATTTGAGCCATCTTTGCCCAATACCCGCAAGGATCTGTATGCCCTATTGAGAGATATGGAAGAGCAGGGAGGCTGGCCTTATATTAAACGGGGTAAGTTACAAACCTTTATAAAGCTGTTTTTAGAAAACGGTGGTCTGGATGGGGACGAACAAACAGACTCTGTTGAAGAATAAATCAATGGGAGATGTTGGCAGGGGGAGCCAATTCCAGTTCAAGCAAAATCAAGCTGACGGTCAGGTTTCCCTTATAGGTCAATAGATGAGATTTAATTTAACTGGGGTGCTAGGATTCGAACCTAGGAATGGCGAGACCAAAACCCGCTGCCTTACCGCTTGGCGACACCCCAACGTGTCAAGACCTTTATTATCTTAGCAGACCTTATCCGTAAACTGTCAAGTTTAAATTAAAAGATTTTTCAGGAAGAGGCCCAGCAGCGCGATCGCCAGCCAAAGCAAAAAACAGTAACGGGTGAGAGTGAAAGCTTTTTCGACGGTGACAGAGGTAATAGGATGGTCGGAATTGCCCAGTAAGGGTTTGAATTTAGGAACGCCCTGGTAAGAATTCATTCCCCCTAGCTGTACCCCCAAAATGGCGGCATAGACACACTCACTCCAACCTGAATTTAAACTGACATCCTGGGGCGCGTCTCGACGACAAATTTCCAAAACTGACTGGGGTTTCCCTGATAGACAGGCTAGGGTGAAAACCGTTAAGCGACAGGGTAAGTAGGTTAAATAATCTTCAAACTTGGCACTGAACCAACCAATATCGGTATAGGGTTCTCGTAAATAACCAATCATAGAATCTAAAGTGCTGGCTGCTTTATAGGCGATCGCGAGGGGAACAGTACCAATCGGGAAGAAAAACGCGCCTAAAATTGCATAAAATAGAGGAGAGGTCACTCCGTCAATCGTATTTTCCGCCACACTTTCTAGGGTTGCCCGTAGGATATCCTCAACGCTCAGTTGCTCCGTATCGCGACCCACAAACTGACCGAGTTTAGTCCGAGCCTCTTCAATTTCTCCTTGATTTAAGGGGTTTAATACACTTTGGGCGGCCTTTCGTAAACTTTTTCCCGCAAAGCAACTAGCCAGCAAAATCACTTCAACCATTATTCCTAGCAAAGGATGGATTTGTTGCGTTAGTTGAATCAGCCCGCCTGCGATCGCACCACTCCCGAAAATGATCACCAATCCGAGTAAAATGCCGACATAACGACGCGGCTCTTTCTGTTGCCAACGATCTAAACTCCATTGAGTAAAATAATTAATGCTCCATCCCATCACCTGGACGGGGTGAATCCATCCCCAGGGATCTCCCAGGAGATAATCTAGCATCGCCGCACTAACTAAAATAATTGCCCCTAGATTCTCCTTCATGAATTTTGATTAAATATCCAGTAACTAAAAAATTCTGTTGAATCCCTTGACAGTTTAAGAAAAACTCGTTTCTGATTTATTCTGGATCTTACTAACATTGTCTTCCCAGTTCACGCCATCAAAAGTCTCGATAGTAAATTCGGATAAGACATCACCATCTAAGCAACGAACATTAACATCAATATCCTGGGGATGGGAACGGGGACGATAGAAAGGATGAATACCACAATTACGACAAAAATGATGTTGAGCGGTGTGGGTATTAAAGGTATAGGTACTTAAATTTTCTTTCCCTTGGAGGAGGGTAAAATCGGATTGGGGAATAATCAAATGCAAAAACCCTTTCTTACGACAGATTGAACAATTACAATCAATGGCTTTCTGTTGGGTGACAATGGCTCTAAACCTGACAGCACCGCAATGACAGCCCCCTTCGTAGTTCAGCGATCGCCTTAATTTTTCCATTAATTGATGTCCTCAAATGTTTAAACGATAAAATTGCTTTCTTCATCCTGGGAAGCCTGCCAACTCCGAGCATCATAGTAAAGATCGGCTAACGTAATACTATAAAGTGATTCCTTGAGTTTTTGATGGAGCTGTTTCCATAAACTGAAAGTCACCCAATCTTCCGCTTGCTCAACATCGGGCTGATAATGGGGCAGGGGATCAACGGTTTCTCCGACGGCTTCTAAAATTTGTCCGAGGGAAATTTGATGGGGAGGATAGGCTAATTGATAGCCACCTTGGACTCCTCGGAGGGAATGGACTAAGCCCGCCCGACGCATTTCCATCAATAATTTTTCTAAATAGGGAGCAGGTAAATCTTGCCGAGTGGCGATCGCTTTTACGGAAGCGGGGCCATAATCTGACTGTAAACTCAGATCAAGTAAAGCTTTAACACTATAGTGACTTTTGGTTGTTAACTTCATTGTCTTGGGTAAATAGTCAAGTTATCTTGGAAGTTATCCGTATCTATAATCTATAATCATCTCCCTTGTAGATAGCATCAGGCCAGTTCTTTCAGAAAAAGAGAAAAAGTCAAACCGCCATCAATCATAATTAGATGCTAGAGTAAAATTGCCCAAAAAGTTTAAAATTAATTTAGTCAAAAAGTGAATAAATTTTACTTTAAGCGTGTAAGATAAATTTAGAGACAGATAGTAACTAGAACTTTTTTTAAAGGGCTTACTACTACTCTCACTCTAAAACTTGTCCACTAGACCATTCATTCCTAAACATTAAAGTAGATGCCTAAAACAACCCAAATCAAACCCCTAACTGGCCCTGAGTTAATCCAAAAAGTTAAAGATCTTGGTGCCTTAAACAAGGAAGACAAAGCAAGAGAGTGTGGTTACTATACCGAAACCAAAAATGGTATCGAACGGGTCAATATGATGAAATTCCTTAACGCCTTAATTGACGCGGAAGGAATTGATCTTGATAGTACCCTCAATGGTCAGGGACGGGGTGGACGCTCTGCCAGTTACCGCATTAGTGTCCAATCTAATGGCAATTTATTAATTGGTTCTGCTTATACCAAAAAAATGAACCTCCAAGCGGGTGATGAGTTTGAGATTACCCTCGGTCGCAAACACATTCACCTAAAACAGGTTGATGCTGACGGTGAAGAAATCTAGGGTCAAAAAAAAGACATTGTTTAGGTGCGAACTAAGCAACGTCTAAGACTAGATTCAAGTTTAAATTTAACTCAAATTTTTAGATTGGTAAGAAGTAACTATACCCATTGGCGTAGTTGCTTCTTTTATTTATTGTAGTATCTTACAGGGTTTTAGTAACTGAAAGGAAAAATATTTACTGTTTTGGTTAATCTCAGCGATCGCCGAATCCCCGACGATCCCCAAAAATCTGGTCGTGATTCGATATTATTGAATTATTTAACGGTAGATTGTAAATTCCCTAAAGGGGGCAATAAACGTTGATAACGACTGACAATTCCCGCGATCGCCGCTAGTATGATCCAGCCAATCAGATTCACGCGGATATCAAAAATAGTGACATCGGAAAGGTTATAAAGGGTCACACTGCCAAAGGCGATGAGATAGGACAATAGCAAGAGGTGATCCCGTTGTTTTTTTTGCGATCGCGACTGATGTGACCAAAGTAAGAGTAAGCGTGTGGCATTGAAGAGAATCCAACCGACTAATCCGACAAATAAAATCGTCCCAGGAATGCCGATTTCTCCCAATAACATCACAAAAATATTATGGGGATGGCCCAACCAAACATTCATTTTGGCTTGATACAGAGGAGTGAAATTGCGTAATCCCCAACCCGTGAGGGGACGATTGAGCATCATATTCCAAGCAAATTCCCATTGGGTTGAACGAAACGCCGTCATGTAGCGATCGGGATACATTTCATCGGATAATCTTGCCCACAAAAAATCGGGGACAATTTTTCTCAAAGGAGCTTTCCAAAAGGGGCCCCAGGAAGCCCACATCACGATTCCTGCCAGTCCCAAGCTAAGGCCAATTAACCAGTACCATCCCCAATAAAAGGCAAAGGCTAAAACAATTAAAAACAAAATTGCCCAAGCACTCCGAGAATCGGTCAGAAATAGGGCGATCGCGTTACCCAGGGCAGTGATTCCCAGTAAACCTAATAACCAAGTAGGAAATCGACGGTGATCGCGTTGCCAGTGTCGATAAAAATCTGTCACCAGTCCCAGGCTCAAGGGTAAAACCATCAACAAATAGGCCGAGAGAAGATTGGCATACATCAACAAAGAAGACATCCGACCTTCGGGACGACCGTGAGCCATTAAATTTGAACCAATAATCCTTAAAAAAGTGGGACTTTGCCAACCCGCAAAAATTTGTCCAAACCCTAAGACCGTTATCAGCAGGGAACCCAGTACCAAAACCCAGGCAAGTTGTCGCAGGTGAGAAATTGAAGGTACTAGAAGGTGAAAAGCGAGTAAAACCCCAAAATAGGGCAGAAAATTGGCTAAACCCAGGGCGGCTTCTCCTCGATTATCTGCTAATACTGTCGTCACAATTAACCAAAAGGATAACAAACCAAAGCCTAGACCCAAGAGACTATTAAACAGGCGTTTATATTCCTTTTTCCAGGTAACGAATAGGGCAAACAGGAGTCCAGGCAACGACAAAATCGGATTAAAAGGTAAAATTACCATTCCCCATTTCAAACCCAGCCATTCTTTTTGCAAGGATTTTGGGGACGGGGGATCAACTTGCGTTTTTAATCCGTTTTTTCCCTGTTGTATCGATTTTTCTCCCATTGTTTAACTCTTTGTCCTTTAACCTACCGTTTCAATCGGATTCTTGTTTATATTATTTTTCGGGTTAATCTTGATTATTCTAGGCAGGTTGCCAACAATCTTCACGGGTCAGACGGATTTGGGCCAGGGCAAAAATGACAGGAATAATGCGGCCATAGTTTGTGGCGATCGCCCGCCAACCCAGATCAGCTAAAAACCATCCCCAGAGCGCAGGCCCCGCAAAGGCAAAAATCGTTCTTACAGCACCGTAACGAGCGGCAGTCAGGGTCATGCCATGTTTGGCAGTTTGGAGTGCTAATTGGCTTTCTAGTTGGACGGTAACCGCCTTTCCTCCCTGTAATAAAGCCGTTTTTGCCATCTGATAACGGGCTGTGTGGAGGGTAAACTGCTGGATAATATGTTTCAACAAAAAGGGTTTGAGGACAGAACTCACCGCGATCGCGCTACTGCCTTTGAGTAATAAATTAACAGGATTATGCTGTAATTGGACAGGAAGTGGCTCAGGGGCAACGGATTCTAATAAAGAGCGTTGGATTTGGACGGAAAGCGTTTTTTGTTCCGATTTGGGGAGTTGTTTCCAAGCCTTGCTGACTAAATGGAGAAAAATTTCTGATTCAATATCCGTTGTCGTCATCTGATTGGCGTAGGGAACTTTCAAATAATGACAAACTCGGATCAGGGTTTCGCGATAACTAAAAGTCTGGGTCTTGCCCCGCAGTACCGTCAATCCATCGGCCGCCAGATAACGAAAACGTTCTTCTAAAGAATCCAGCCTTTGGCTCAAGTCCTGACCCTGGACGGCGATCGGTTCAGGGGTTTTTAAATAATCAAGGGGATTAAATTTGCGGGAAAAGAGTATTTGAGTCAGTTGTTGAAGTTCATCTTCCGTCGCCAACTCCAGTGCTGATCTGAGTTCATCCAAAGTTTTTTCCTCCCCTGCCCATCTTTAGAGTTGGTTAACTACACTATTCTATAGTAGGACTCTGGGATTGAACAATGGAGCCACCAAATTTCCTAGCGGCGATCGCAGGGATTGATAGGTTATATTATGCAAAAATATTTATTTCCAGGAATTGTGACCCATAAAAACGTACCCGAAACCGTCGCCCATCTTCGTGTCACCAAACAATCTTGGCAAGAGGGCAAAATGGAAGGAGAAATCAAAGCCGCCGATTATGAGTGGCAGTTTCAATGGCATTTTCGGCGAGGCAAACTGCTGGTTAAACCGTCTCTCGGTCGTGCCTTGATCTATGAACCCCTGGGCCGTTTTTTAGAACGGAGTGATTATCAGTTAGAACCTGGGGGAGATTATGAGTTTCTCTTACGGGCAAAGTTATAAAACCAGACATTATTCGAGCATGGTTTCTGACATTTCCTGTAAAACTTCAATGGAAGGCTGTTGCAATAAATAGGGCAAATAGGCTCCTTCTAAACCCCGTCGAATATGGGGTGGTGTTTGTTCAAAAATAATAAAGAGGGGACAGACTTTTTCGGCGACCTCACTAAAAATATGTTCTTCGTGGAGAGGCATTAACCATTCATAGTTTTGATTGAGAGAAATCTGGCTATTGCGCCAACGCATCAAGAAATCAGAATAATCTTCGTCAGGGCGGTGAATAAAGATGAGAATTTCAACCCCTAGTTTAATTTGCCATTCGGGGTCACACATCAAAATCGCTAGATCACAGGGTAATGCAATCGTTTGTGGGGGAGGCGTGGTACTAAAACCGTTTTCTACGATGGATTTGGGAGCTAGAATGCGAATGAGGGGCAGGGGAATGGTAATGATGCTTTTTTCGGGACGACGGAGACTTGGCAACATTTCCAAGTAGGGACGATACTGTTTGAGGAGCGCGATCGCCGCTTCTCGGTTACTGTATTCTGCCAAAAACCTTTCGTAATTTGATACTTTGATCGACACAAGAAAACCCTAAACCTAGTTTTACGAATTCTTCCCCCGATAACTTCACCAACAATCGGAAGCATCTGAAGACTAAACTTATCTCAGATTTTTCCATCATAGTCTAGCCATCGAAGGAATAGATACCAACTAGCATCAGAAATCGACTTGACTCGTTAATGACAAGCGGAGGAATTCCTTGTCTTTATTGCGGAACCGAGTCTTGCTTTTTTGATACAACGGCGATATTATTAATCATGAAAAATCACACTAAATTTTTTGCGTTCTTTAATTGCTTATCCAAAAATATCTATCTTGTCGAATTGTCTTTTCCATCAAACCAATCGTTCAGCCGCCTGGGCCAACTGCACCGCCACGCGATCAGAATAGGGCTTAATCCACCACCAAATAAAAGGAGACAACCAACCCCGCAACGTCACCGAATAGGAAATATAGCTGCCACAAACTGCCGACTCAATTTGATAGGTAATCTTCTGCTCCATCCCAGGAATCGCCAAAACCCTGAGACTTAATAATTCTCCAGGTCGTACATTCTCCACAAACAGACGAATGGGAATCGGAGTCAACCGTGTTACTGCCTGATAAATCAAACCAGGCTTTGCCAGCAATCCCAAAGGAACATTGGTTTTAGAAAAGAGAGGATGCCAGGAAACATCGGCTAAATTAACGATTTTTCGCCAAATAACAGACCCAGGAGCCGTACTGATCACCCGATAGGTCTTGTTACAAGAAAAACTACAAAACAATTTTCCCTGGGTTGTCCCTAACTTCAATGAAAAATGTAAAATCACCTTAACTCTCCTCAGCACCTACCCAAAACAGGGGAATAGTGGCAATGGTTGATCTGCCTATTTCATCATTATATTAAGATTACAGCCCTAATGTTTACGGAAAGGTTCAAGCGGTCGTAAAGTAATAAAGGTGACAATGGGTGTTTATCTGGGATTTTTTTGATTAGATAAATACTAGCCCTTAAATATTACGATTAACGACAAATTATTGACATTATGACCGCTTTAATAAACGATACCCCATCTTCTGTTCAGACTGCTTTTCCTCCTGAGTCAGCTAAACAACGAGTCAGTCAATTCATGAAAAGCTTACAAGATGAAATTTGTCATGGTCTAGAAGAATTAGACGGTGTCGGCAAGTTCAAAGAAGATAGCTGGGAAAGAGAAGAAGGCGGTGGCGGGCGATCGCGGGTCATGCAGAATGGCAACGTTTTGGAACAAGGCGGAGTCAACTTTTCAGAGGTTTGGGGAAAGGAATTGCCTCCCTCGATTTTGAAACAACGTCCTGAAGCGGCGGGTCATGGCTTCTATGCAACGGGAACTTCAATGGTGTTGCATCCCCATAATCCCTACGTCCCGACCGTCCATTTGAACTATCGCTATTTTGAAGCAGGCCCCGTTTGGTGGTTTGGCGGTGGCATTGATTTAACGCCTTACTATCCTTTTGCTGAAGATGCGGCCAATTTTCACCGTACTTTGAAGGCGGCTTGCGATAAAACGAACCCTGAATTTTACCCCGTTTTTAAACATTGGTGTGATGAATATTTTTACCTAAACCATCGTCAGGAAATGCGGGGAATTGGCGGTATTTTCTTTGATTATCAAGATGGAAAATCACCCATCTATCGCGGCCCTCACCCCGACAAAGCCGCCGCCCTCTATAGTAATCAGTTACCTGACTTTAATCCCCTCAGTTGGGAAGATTTGTTTAATTTTGCCCAAAACTGTGGTCGTGCTTTCTTACCCGCCTATTCTCCCATTGTGGAAAAACGACGCAACACCGAATACAGCGATCGCGAGCGTCAATTCCAACTCTATCGACGGGGACGCTATGTGGAATTTAATTTGGTTTATGACCGAGGCACGATTTTCGGACTACAAACCAATGGCCGTACCGAGTCTATTTTGATGTCTTTACCGCCCCTCGTCCGTTGGGAATATGGTTACACCCCCGAAGCGAATAGTCCTGAAGCCGAATTAACAGAACGTTTCCTCGTTCCCCAGGATTGGGCTAATTGGAAAGCCTAGAAATAAAAGAGGGCGATCGCATTTTTTCTCTTTTTGGGAAGGTGCGATCGCTGTTAGCCAATGTCTTCAGGATTTATTCCCAGAGAACGCAAGTAAGAAGCCAAAGTATCCGCTCGGAGCTTTTCCTGTTTCGCGATCGCCATTTCCTGCAAAGCCGTTTCCTGGGGAGTGGGAACTAATTCTCCCTTTGGCGTAAAATAGCGGAGT
>JBEIFD010000064.1:0-10496 GCA_040382535.1 Merismopediaceae cyanobacterium | reverse complement strand
ATTAAGCTAATCGTTGCACCTTTTCCTGAAAGGCAAAAACAACGTGACAGTTTTTTCTTCCAACCTCCCTTGACAACTGCTCTTGCGGCTTAACTTGTGACTAATGGATATAGTGAGATTTAACCTTGAGTAAATTATTATTATTTTTGTAATGGTAAATCTGGCTTGCAATAACTTTCCCTAAATCGTAAGTTTCAGGATTTTCCTCTTGATTAGCAGAACCTTTAGTGGTTAAATTTTTGACTGTCAAACTAGATGGATAACTACCTGTTAGTTGCCAATTGACTAAGGAAATTTGGTCAGGAAATTTGTAGGGTGCGATTGTATTGATTCCCGCTATCGGAGAAAAAAATAAACTAAAACTCGAAAAAATAATACCAAGAATAACAGAGATGGTAAGTAAAAAAGGATGGGGACGGACACGAAAATTAACAGAGGGGAGATCCAATGACAAAGAATTAGGCAATTTTAAAAAAATAATACCCCAAAACAGCATCATACCACCAAAAGTAAAATAATCAGAACCATCGCCTTCGTGCCAATAATGAAAAGCAGTATCATTCTTGACAACTAAAGATAGAATTATGATACGAATAATAGATAAAATAAAACTAATCAAAAATGAAAGTAGAAACGGAAAAAAAGTATTTTTCAGAGAAGAACGAAAAAGAAATAACACACAAAAAGAAAGCTGAGACAACAGAAAAAATAAATGCCAGCCAGTACAGCCCATATATACGTCAACTGAACCACCATTCACATGAATCATAGAGCCTTCATTTGTCGGATTAAAGCCCAAATACCAAAGAAAAAATGTAGCGAATTTGGCAGAAATAACAGTTACGATACTATGCTCTGATTGATCTGTTAAAATCTCATACAATAACGCCCTAATCCAGCGAATCGCAATATAGGTCACGCCGAGAAATATTAGTTCTTTTTTAAATTGTTTTAGCCCTTTAAAGCCAGTAATTAGAATTATATAACCGATGATACTAATAAGAGAAGAAGAAAAAGAAATGTATGGTAAAACGAGAATATAACCCTCTTCTGCAAGAAGGGAAAGCAACAATTTAGCTCTAAATAAAGGTAGGAAAATTAGTACTAATCCTATTAATCGGCTCGTAAGAGAGCTGGAGAACCTAATTTCATTTTGTTTTTGATAAAACTTAAAAAAGAAACAAGCATAAATTACTCCCAGAAGAAATACTTCATTAATATCTTGTTGATTGAACCTCCAATAAACCGTTAAATAAATAGCAAAAATCAAGCCTAATATGACGAGGGATAGGAAATTTTGGTCTCTAAAGGAAGAGTTTTTGGGTGAAGTAGGGACAGGATTATTGGATTTTATTAACATTTTTTTTAGAGAGAGTCAATATTAATATTAGAAGAAAAAAAACATGACCTCAGCCGATTGAGTTGTTAGGAAATAAATTGGAAATTGGAAATCGTTAATGTTCAAGAGATTTTTCTGCACTATTTTCAACTATCAAACATGACAAGACTTGTAATTATTTTAATTTTCAATTTCGTATTTTGTCATATCTAATTTACCGAGGCGGCTAAACTTAGACCAGATAAAAATAAAAGTGAACGCTAACAAGATTTGAGAAAAAATCATTCTGATACTGTTTTGCCAAAGTTTCTGTAACTGATTTCGAAGAGCGATCGCGGCTTCTGCTTCGATTCGAGATTTGACGGTGGAGAGTTGTTGCTGAATACTAGCAGGTAATTGGTCATTGGAAAGACGGGTAATATCGTCTTTGTTAATATTGAGAGATTGAGCTAAAGCACGGAGTTGATCGGGATTTGTGATCTTACTACTTTGATTTTGGATTTGATCAATTTGTGTTATTTTAGCCTGCTGTTGTTGAGCCACTTGTTGCCTAATTTCAGTGGTCATTCTAAAAGAATTCAGGACAACGAGGGGAGCTAAAAATAAGTAGAGAATTGCTAGAATCAAGAAAAACCATCGGATAAACTTAAGAAAAAGAAATTCGATTAAGCGAGTATCCTTCTGGTTTTCTGTAAAATAGCGAGAACAAATAAATCCCATTCCGATTAACAATGCCCAGCTTTGATCAATAAGTGAACCAATGGTTTGTAGTTCCCAACCTGCGTTAAAGAGTTGCAGGGGAAATAAAACGTGAAGAAAGTCGGCGAAGGAAGCAAAAAAGATTCCGTAACCGATAACGGGCATTATGCCGATGATATTGCTGATCCGAATATTACGGAAGGCTGTATCTGAACTTAATCCTCCCAAGTAAAAAGAAGATAAACCATCAATCGGAGAAAGTAACTTTTGTAAAAATCCTTTTTTCATTTGTTTCTGTTATACAACTAAGGTACAAGAAAGACTTGTTTTCTCTAGGGACAAGTGTACAACATACAATAAGCTATTTGCTATGGTGACTAATTTATTTTGATGTCTGAATCAATGACAAATTTCAGATTTATTGATTGTCTTATTCTAGAGAATCTACTTTGTACTGAAAATTAGAGATTAAAAAACTTTCCATAACTCGCGCGATCGCAAATTATGGAAGTTGTAAAAAATCTTATCGTATTAAGAATGGAATAATACCAACCATTGTTAACGACGGTCTGAGATCTAATTTTATTTGGAAAGATCGACTTTGCGTTTGCGCTTCGTCCAAACTCCAAAACCAAACAGAGTGGTAGCACCAATCACGCTCAGAGCATCGGTTTCCCAGGGAACAGCCGTGACAGAACTGGGGACACTATTAATAGCTTCCCGTGCATTAAATTGGCCGTTGCCAATATCTCCCGTAGCTGATGTGATAGAACCAAGAGGCGCCTGAAGTCCAGGAAAGCTACCCTGGACAAGGGATGTGGCTTCTGCTGGTGTTCCTGTTAAGGCATTAGCGAAAGTCAAGCGAAGGAGTTGGTAGTTATCAGCATTAAAATCGGAGCCGTTAAGCGCCAATACCAGTTGAGTTGCGCTGGAGATGGTGGCTGTTGTACCACTTGTAGAAACAAAGCTTGTAGTGGTGGTGTAGGGTGCGCTCAACCCAGTTGCAGATACACTTAAAACATTAATACTCCAGTCAGAGTAGGTGTTGGAGGAATAATCAAACGAGCCAGTGACAAAACCACCATCAGCCAACCGTGCACTAACGTTGTAAACAATAGCTTGAGCGGGGGAAACAAACCCTCCTCCCAGCATACCGAGTGTTGCTACAGCACCCAAAAGTGCCATTTTATTTTTAATCATGAGATTGTGTTCCTGGAAAAAAGAAGAGAAAATTGCGGCACTTGTCATACTTGAGGTAGATGCGCAGTTATCGGGACGAATTCTTTTTGCAGAGGTTCCTTTTTTACAGTAATTTCATACGTTCGTATTTAGAGTTTTCATAACATTTAGTTTTTGCCGAGTCGGTAACTTCCAATCCTAGACTGAGCAAAGTTTTGAGCAGATATTTTAAGAAATCAAAGGTGTGGAAGGGACTCAATTATCTTATCTTCTGCTATCTAATTTTTGTTTTACATCATAAAATAACTTCTTTAATCGTAAGTCCAAAGAAAATCCTCGTTTTGCTCGAATAATGGCTGTTCCTGCTACGCGATCGTGAAAAGCTTGATTAAAGCCTTCATCCCCGATCGCCAGACCACAGTTAAAAATTAAAGGAGCAATTAACAGAATCATCGAAATCGCATTCATAAAATTGATATTCAAACCCCACATCGCTAACAGGGAAGCTGTTCCTAAAATTCCTTCCCGCTTGGATAGCTCCACAATGCCAGGCACCCGCCTCAAACGCAGATCGATTACCTTCATATCAAAGGCCCAACTGCCCAAACTTTGTCCCTGATTCCTTTCCACCAACACAACCCGCAACCCAAACCAACAAATCGAGAAAATAATTGCCTGGGAAAAACCCGCGCTAAAGGAACTTAAAATCCAAATCAACACAAAATCTAATAAAAATGCGTAGGCCCGTCGATCTAACGGAACTTTTGGAAAACGTCTTTCGGGGGATGGATCAGAATACATTGTTGAATGGGTTATATTGTTTTCAAATTTCCTAATTCTGTCAATTTCGTAATAAAAAGTCAGTGCCGTTATTCTATCAAATCTTTTGATTATTTTAAGATTGTCGGTCTGAATTAATTTCTTCCTCTTCTAATTCCAGACTATTAGCCGTAAAGGTACTTAATTTTTGTAAGATAACATCAGGTTGTAGTGGTTTTATTAAAAAATCATCAATTCCGCTTTTCGTAAAGTTTTCCCATTCAGAAGAAGAAATTCCTTCACTCAGTAAAACAACCTTTAGAGATTTAATTTTACGGGAATTTCTCAAGGTTTTTCCCAAATAACGAAAATCATCAAAATCTTGATCCACTAAAACAATTCCTGGTTGCAAAAGCTCAATTTGTTTAATGGCCGTTGAACTATCAATTAACCAAATAACTTGGTATCCTGCCGCCGTTAACAATTCACAAATTAGAGTCGCAATTTCTTCATTGCGTTCTAAGACCACGATACCTGCGTTTAATAGGAGTTGTGATTCCTGGGAAGTAGCAGAGAGACTATTTTTTTGTTGATCGGGGTTTTGAATCGGAATAAAAATAGTGAAAGCCGAGCCTTTTCCTTTGATAGATTCAACTTGAATTCTTCCATTGTGCAGTTCGACTAATTGTTTGGTTAAAGCTAATCCTAAACCGCTTCCTTCGTAGGTGCGTTGACGAGTGTTTTCGACTTGTTTAAAGGCTTCAAAGAGAAAGGGAAATTGCTCCTTGGCGATGCCCACTCCTGTATCTTCTACTTGAAAGACAATTTGATTATTTTCTTCCCAAATTCTGAGAATAACTATTCCTTTTTCTGGGGTAAACTTAAGAGCATTCCCTAATAAGTGGAATAAAATTTGCTGGATGCGATCGCGATCGGCATAAAGTTTATTTTTGTCTGAATTAATCTGAAAATCTAACTTTAAATTAACGTCTTTATTACTGGCGATCGGCTCTAGTTCCTTTAAAACATTTTGAGCAAGATTGAGAACCGAAAATATTTGAAAGTTTAACGCCGATTTTCCAGACTCTAGTTGAGATAATTCAATAATGCCATTAATTAGTTCCATTAATTTCTTGCCACTATCTTGAATCATTTTCAAGTAGAGTTGTTGTTTTTCGATTGGTAAAGATTTTTCCTGATTAAACCAATGCAAAAGGGTTCCCGATAGACCTATGACACAAGTAAGGGGAGTGCGGAGTTCATGGCTAATATTATCGATAAATTCACTTCTTAAACGACTAGCAGATTGGGAGGCGAGCAAGGTGTCTCGTAGTTCTTTAGTCCGTTCAATGACTCTTTTTTCAAAAGTATCTTTTTGATTTTGAACTTCGGCATAGAGTTGAGCTTGGTAAATCGCAACCGCTAAATGTTCTCCAATTTGTCTTAAAAAATTAACTTCATTTTCTTGCCATTGACGGGAATGAAAGCATTGATGAGCAATTAATAATCCCCAAACTTTACCCTGAACCAAAATCGGTGCAATCAGTTTAGCGGCGATTTGATATTGCTGTAAGAAATTAATTAAACAATAGGAAGAAGAATAAGCTTTTTCGACTTCATTAACGGCAATCACTTGACCATTCAAATATTTTTCTAAATATTGAGGAATATCCGTAAAACAATCATTTTCAGTGGTTAACTCTAATACGGTAGGAATATTGTCAGAAACCCTAGATTCATAGGTTATTTGACCGTAGTTATTTCTTCCTTTTGGGGGATTAATGGTGACAAAAGATGTATCGACAAATTGATAAATAACTAATCGGTCAACCTGCAAAAATTGCCTAACTTCGGTGACAGTCGTTTCTAAAATAACGGGTAGTTCGAGACTCTGCCGAATTTGGGCAATGACCTGACTCAGCAAGCGTTCCTGGGAGATTTGTTGTTGGAGGGCTGCTTCAAGGGGTATGGTAGAGGGAGTTAGAGTCATTAGCTTGGTAAGACAAAAAAATTACGAGTGCTCTCCTCTCTATGATGAACAATCTTTGCCCGTTTTTGATAAATCCTAATCATTTCTAAAGAAAAGGAGTTTCAATGCACCGATTGGCAGCAACTCCAGGCGGCTGGACACCCGACAGTGATGGGGTGATTTTTGTAAAACAAAGTCCAGGGGCGATCGCTGTTCTGACCGCAGCCGATACGGATATCCAATGTTTAGCGGCGGCAGTAGCCCATCTTCCTGCAAATTTTCCCGCGATTCGTGCTGTTCACCTATTGAATTTACAGCAACCTCTGACAATTGACGATTATGCCGAGAAGGTCTTATCCCAGGCAAAAGTTATTATTTTGCGATCGCTCGGTGGTCGTGCCTATTGGTCGTATGGATTAGAAATTCTCAAAGAATTAGCCGAAAACCAATCAATAACTCTGTTTGTTTTGCCAGGAGACGATCGCCCCGATCCTGAACTAATGAGTCATTCGACCATTGCGCTGAATACGGTTCATCAAGTTTGGCAATATTTCACTGAAGGCGGCGTTGGGAATTGGATTAATGGTTTGAAATATCTTACTAATGCTTGTCTGAAAACTGATTATCAATTTTTGCCTCCTCAAACTGTTCCTAAAGTTGGCGTTTATTCATCGTTTGGCATTGCTGGGAGTGCTGAATTAAAAGATAAATCGTTTTTTGATAAGCCCCCTAAATTCCCTAATTCTGGGGGACTTTTAACAAATTTTATCAATTCAACTAATACTCAAAATAAACAGTCTAAAATTGGTATCTTATTTTATCGCTCTCACTATTTAGCAGGCAATACTTTACCGATTGATGATCTCTGTCAAGCTTTGACGGCCAGAAATTTAACGCCCGTTCCTATCTTTGTTTCTTCTGTGCGTGACTTGGAGGTTCAAGAAGCTTTATTAACTTACTTTAAGCCCAGTGATAATTCTCCTATTCAATTGTTATTAAATACTACTAGCTTCTCCTTAGCAAAAATTCAAATAGAAGGAGAAAGTGAGGAGGAATTAAAATTATGGAAGACTTTAGATATTCCTGTTTTTCAAGTTATTTTAAGTGGCGGAACCCTAGAGCAATGGGAAAATAGTTTTTCAGGATTAAGTCCCCGTGATGTCGCGATGAATGTGGCTCTCCCTGAAGTGGATGGCAGAATTATCACCAGAGCCATTTCCTTTAAGGCGATCGCAACTTGGAATGAAAAGATTGAAACTGATGTTGTCACCTATCAACCCCAACAGGATCGAATCGAATTCGTAGCAGATTTAGCGGCTAATTATGTTCAGCTTGCTAATACTCAAGTTCGCGATCGTAAAATAGCCATTATTTTAGCCAATTACCCTAATAAAGATGGACGTTTAGCCAATGGAGTGGGGTTAGATACGCCAGCAAGTTGTATTAAGATTTTAGAAGCCCTAGAAGCGGAAGGTTATTACCTCGAAAATTATCCGAAAACGGGAGAAGAATTAATTGAGCGATTAACCCAAGGAGTCACCAATGATCTAGAAAGTAAAGAGTTTCGTCAAATTAATCAGGTTTTATCCTTAGAAGATTATCAAGATTATTTTACAAGTTTACCGATAAAAACTCAATCTGCCATTAATGAGCGTTGGCAGGAGTATTTTAAAAATCAGAAATTAACCAATATTGCGATTTCAGGAATTCAATGTGGTAATATTTTTATTGGAATTCAGCCTTCACGGGGTTATGATTTTGATCCAAGTTTTAATTATCATGCCCCTGATTTAGAACCAACCAATGAATATTTAGCTTTTTATTATTGGTTACGGAAAAAGTTTAACACTTCAGCGATTATTCATTTAGGAAAACACGGAAATCTCGAATGGTTACCAGGGAAAAGTTTAGCGTTATCCCAGGAATGTTATCCCGAAATTGCCCTTAATGCGATTCCTAATTTTTATCCTTTTATTGTTAATGATCCAGGGGAAGGTTCCCAGGCAAAACGTCGCTCCCATGCACTTATTTTAGATCATTTAACCCCACCTCTCACCCGTGCAGGACTCTATGGAGATTTACAGCAATTAGAAAACCTGATTGATGAATATTACGAAGCCCAATCCCTAGACCCGACTCGTTTAAAAATAATCAGCGATCGCCTGACGGAATTAATTACCGAAACCCAACTCCATCAAGACTTAGGAATTAATCCCTCGGATAAAAAAAGTATCGCTCAATTTCTAGGGGTAGCCGATGGTTATTTATGTGAATTAAAGGAATCCCAAATTCGAGATGGACTGCATATTTTTGGAGAATGTCCTCAAGACGCTTTATTACATAACTTGATACTCGCGATCGCCCGTTCTCCGAGTTTTAATCGCTTAGGATTTACCCAGGCATTGGCTCAGGATTTGAACCTAGATATTAATCCATTAACAACTCCTCTGAATGAACTTTTTAATTATTCTGATACAATTAATTTTTTAGATTTTCACCAATCTTTTTCTGAAAAAATAAAAAATATTCGCATCGTAGGGGATGTTGTTGATATCTTAGAAGATTATGGACTATTATTAATTGAAAATCTGATTAATCAATCTGAATTTCCTAATAAATTACCCGAAACGAGAAAAATTCTACACTGGATAAAAACCCATCTTTTGCCGTCCCTTGAGCAAACTTCCCAAGAAATTACCAATTTACTCAAAGGTCTTAACGGTCAATATATTCCCAGTGGCCCATCGGGCGCACCAACTAGGGGACGACCAGAAGTTCTACCGACAGGACGTAATTTTTATTCCGTTGATATTCGTGCCATTCCCACCGAAACCGCCTGGGATGTGGGCAGAAAAGCGGCGGAGGTCTTGGTAGAACGCTATACCCAGGATCACGGTGAATATCCTAAAACCTTGGCGATTTCCATTTGGGGAACTTCCACTATGCGGACGGGGGGCGATGATCTGGCTCAGGTTTTAGCGTTATTAGGGGTTCGACCAATTTGGGATGGGGCTTCTCGGCGGGTAGTCGATTTTGAAATTTTATCGCTCGGAGCATTGGGCAGACCCAGAATTGATGTTACGGTGAGAATTTCAGGATTTTTTCGAGATAGCTTTCCCAATTTAATTCAGTTACTAAATAGTGCTATTCAAGCCGTTTCTTTGTTAGAAGAACCCGCAGAGATGAATCCTCTAGCGCATAAAGTTCAATCCGAAAGTCGATTTTTACAAGAACAAGGTTTATCATTAGAACAAGCAGAAATACAATCAACTTATCGAATTTTTGGCTCAAAACCAGGAGCCTATGGAGCAGGTTTACAGGGATTAATTGAATCTCAAAACTGGCAAACGGATCAAGATTTAGCCACTGCTTATATTAATTGGAGTTGCTATGCTTATGATCAAAAGGGAATGGGAGATAATTTTCCAGATTCTTTTAAAGAAAGATTAAAACAATTAGATATTGTCTTACATAATCAAGATAACCGAGAACATGACCTCTTAGATTCTGATGATTATTATCAGTTTCAGGGTGGTTTAAGTGTGGCAGTGCGGGCCTTAACAGGTAAAAATCCTGAACTTTATTTTGGAGATAATGCGGTTCCTGAAAATCCAAAAGTTAAATTATTAACAGAGGAAATTAATAAAGTTTATCGATCGCGAGTCATTAATCCAAAATGGATCGAAGGGGTAATGAGACATGGTTATAAAGGAGCCTTTGAAATGGCCGCGACCATTGATTATTTATTTGCCTACGATGCAACGGCTAATTGTGTGGAAGATTTTATCTATGAAGGAGTCACAAAAGCCTATTTATTAGATGAAAAAGTACAGGATTTTATTCAGTCAAAAAATCCTTGGGCATTGCGCGATATGGCCGAACGATTATTAGAAGCTAATCAACGGGGACTATGGCGATCGCCGACTCCTGAAATCCTCGATCAATTAAGGGCGATCGTTCATCAAGCAGAGGGCGTGATTGAAAATATTGGATAGAATGGGTTGGCGTGAATGAATAAAATATCAGGCTAAAGGCTTTCTCAAAGGGAAGATCGGTTATTATAGTGAAGGAGAGTAGGAAAAAAATTGCTATGACTGAAAACTTACGGGCAAGATTTTTAGAAGCCTCTAATAATCTAAAATTATTCCCGCTATTAACCGCAGAGGAATTGGAAAAGTTTTGCGTAAATTATGATACTGAGACGTTGCTAGACCTCCGACAACGCATTCAAGATGGGCCAAATAACAGTAAAATCATTCTTTCTGGACATACAGGTTGTGGTAAATCAACGTTGTTGGCTAATTTAGCTCAGGATTATCAAAATCAGTTTTTTGTGTCACTTTTTTCCATTTCCGATACGATTGAAAATTCTGATGTGAATTATATTAATATCCTATTTATTATTGGCTTAAAACTATTAGAATCCGCAGAAAAAGCTAATATTTCTCTCCCTGGATCAATGAAAAGTGATCTAATTAGTTGGTTTGGTAAAACGATTGTTACTCAAATGGCTGAATTTAAAGCAGAAGCAGGCGTTGGAGCTAATTTGTT
>JBEIFD010000063.1:0-10523 GCA_040382535.1 Merismopediaceae cyanobacterium | reverse complement strand
GAGGTTCAAATGGTTGTTGCGATCGCTAAACCCATCACTATCGAAGAATACCTCGCGCAGGAAGAAGTGGCCGAGGAAAAAAGTGAATTTATTAATGGAGAGATTATCAAAATGGCAGGAGCATCTGCAAATCACAATTGTTTGGCAGTAAATTTTGGCCGTCTTTTGCCCTTAGAAGTTGACGATCAAAGTTATGAGATTTTTATGAGTGATATGAAGCTCTGGCCGCCCCATTTTAAGAACTATTTTTACCCTGATGTCATGGTGATTAAGGGTGAACCTAGTTTTACCGATGCAAAACAAACGGCAGTCACGAATCCTTGTTTAATTGCAGAAATACTATCAGCTTCAACAGAAGGATTTGATAAAAATCAGAAATTTAGTTTTTATCGTACTATCCCAGAATTACAGGAATATCTCTTAATTGATCAGTCGGCTTATCGGCTGGAGTTGTATCGTAAAGTCGGCGATCGCCAATGGTTATTAACGGAATTATTCGATCAAGAAGAAGTCATCAATTTAGAATCTGTAGCGGTAGAAATCACCTTAGCTGATCTATATAAACGGGTAAATTTTTAGTCAAAAGTCTTTAAAAATTGCGATCGCGCTTAATCATCATTAAAATACGAACCAATTTTCACAAAATTGACTGGAATTTTGACTCTAAATTTGAGTTTAATATCATCTTACTTTTTTTAAAATATTTTTTGATGTTTACTAAACCATTCCTCAGTCAGCAAAATTTTGTAATGGTATCAAAATTAACCATAGTTAATCTAGCATTAATTGTATTCTTTTCGGAATGGAACCAATAATTTTCTTTTTATAAGACAAGAGATTAAAATGAGCAAATTAGACTTAACAACAGAAAAAAATACGGAAGAAAATGGTAAAAGTGTGGATTTTTCTCTCGAATTAAGGGATTTTATTAATATTTTACACGACTTGATCCGTGAACCATCCGTTGTCGGCTGTGAAGATGCTTTTTTTCGATCGCTGCAACGAGAATTAGAGGAAGTTGGTGTTAATGTGCAATATTATCAAGGAATTTTGGTTGCCCAGGGAAAAGAACCCGAAAGTCTAGTTTTATCCGCCCATATTGATCGACACGGACTTTTATGTACAGGCGTTAATGAATTTCAATATGCCGCATTTATCGCCAGCAATCAAAGCGAATTAACGGGCGATTCCGTATCCGAACAAATGATGTACACCATCGATAATCGTTTTCAAGGCCAGCGTGTACAAGCTCATTTACCCTATACAGGAACTTATTTAGGACAAGGCGTAATTACCAATTCCTATATCTGTCCCGCCCGAAAAAATCTAATTTTTGAATTGAATGGCTTAGATTTTTTGCAACCTGGTACACCCGTTTCTTTTTTAGATAGATTAAAAATTAACGATGGTTATGCTTCGGCCCAATTGGATAACGTATTAAGTGCGGCAATTATCGTTTATCTCTTTCGTTGTGGTTTTCAAGGAACGGCTCTTTTTACGGCTCAAGAAGAAGCTGGACGGAGTTGGCGGTATGCTCTAGCTTGGTTTTTGCGTCATAATCTAACTACACAACGTTTAATCGTCCTAGATACCAGTCCTTACCCAACACGAGAAGCGGCAGATGCCCAACATATAGTTCTGCGTCACAAAGATGCCAGTGGATTATTTGCAACAGAAATTACCGAAGAAATTGTTCAAAAATGTTTAGAGTTAGGCATTACTTACAGTTTTAAAGATGTCTATATTGAAGCACGAAATCGGGAACGGAATAAACCCCTTTCCTTGGGTAGAACGGAATTAGGTCGCTTGGTAGTGGCTACTGACGGAACTATTAATGGAACAACCCTACAAATTCCGACAACAGGTTATCACACCACAGAAGAAACGGCTTCTTTAGAATCTATTTCTGCTGTCATTAATCTTTTGATGTCTTACGTTTAAAATCCATTGAGTGACTAGACAAAGGATTGTTTAATCTGAGGATTTTATCTTAATTAGTTTAAAAATAGATTGAATTAAAACGTCGCTGGTCTAACCATTGTTGCAAAATAATTTGAGCTGCTTGCTGATCAATTAATCCCTTGTTATAGCTAGAAAACCGTTTTTGTTCCTTCAATTGAATTTCTGCTTCCACCGAAGATAATCGCTCATCCATAAACTCAATGGGCAACTGTAAAATCTTTTCAAGACGACGACTAAACTTCTGGACTTGTTTCGCCTGAAAGCCAATGCTGCCATCCATCGAATAGGGAAAACCAATCACTAAAATTTCCACCTGCCGCTCCTCAATCAGGTCTTTTAACTGCTGAACATCTGCCTCAAAGGTCGTTCTTTCAATCGTTGTCAATCCTGTTGCAATTAGACCTGTGCCATCACAACCCGCTACGCCAATTCTTTTTTTTCCCACATCCACCCCCAACGCCGCCACTCGTTCCATAAAAATTCCTGAATTATCAACTATCCATTGTCAATTATCAATTATTTTTAAGTTTGGTGTCCTTTTTCGGGTAAATCAGGTGTTTGATCGAGATTTTTATCGCCATTGACATTTTTTGGCGCAACATCCACTGAATCTGACAATTTTAACCAGGAAATTCGGCTCGGAATCGGCGTTCTCGGAACAGGTTGCAGACCTTGTAACATTTCTGAGAGTTGCAATCTTTCGAGTTTGGTTTCTTTCAATTTATGCCAGACAGAACGAGACATTAACAACGTATGCTCAACTCGCTCGGCTCCTAATTGATCTAAATATTCTTCCCGTTCGTGTTGATAATCGGCAGAAACCAGTTCCAAAGATTGAATCGGCAAACCCTGGACTAATCGTGACATTTGGAATAATAGTTTGGGATAAAGCCAAGTATAGGCGGGATGAACCGTGAGTTCGGCTTGATGGGGACGGGAACCATCTTTAGACAAAATTAATTTAAAATACGCGATCGCGGCTTTCCGTTGGGGTTCAAAAACATAACCACTGACAACGCCTCTTTTCAACCACCAGTGCTGAATTTTATTGATTAAACCCATCAGAAAACGAGATTTAAAATCCTGGGTATGACGATCAAAAACCTGACGCATCAAAGGAGGCATAGAGACGCAATCGAGTTGATAAAGCAATTGGGCATCGGCATGACTAACGGGTAAAAGATTTGGTAAATCGGGGTCATTTTCTGCCAATTGAGCCAATAATTCAGGAGAGAGCGACCAATAGGTCATTTGGGCTAGGGGTTGAAAGCCATTTTGTCGATAGAGGGCCAGCAGATTTTTTTCGTGGATATTAATTTCTAATAACCAGGTGCGGGCTTCCCAAATTCTTTCAAAACAAAAACGCAACAACTGAGAACCAATTCCTTTGGGGTCAGTTACTAAATCAGGCTGAATCGCCAGTTCTTCGACTAAAATTCGCTCAACTCGCCAGGTGCTACGACTACTATTAAAAGGAGAAACCTGTACAAAACCACCAATTTGCCCCGATTCTGTCCTTTCTGCCACATAACCTGAAAAGAGGTGCTGAAAGGGATTGGGAAAATAGCTCAAAAATTTGAGTAATCCATACCAAGAACGGGCCTGCTGCAATTGCTCGGTCAGACTAAATTCAGTATTGCCTAGTTCAGCTTTTAGAGAATTTGATGTTAAGCTGTCAATACTTTCTAAGTCCCGATACTGGACTGGACGGATGAGAACGCCAGAATGGTCTGTTGACAAAGTCATAATCTTCTGGGAGGTATGGCTGATGCCCCTATCTTAGCCGTTATTTCTACCCTATGGTACGTTTTCCCTCGGCACGTTTTTAATTTTCTTATTTTTTTTCGTAAAGATTTGTAAACTATAAGTTAGTCAAATAATTTTTACTTCTACTCAGAACTTAATGAATAAACTCATATCGATGGAACGTTCCCTGCTGATTGGCCATATTGCGTCGATGGCTTTCGGATTAGCAGGCCTACTAATCGTTCTTCCTAATGCCGATTTTATTGCGAATTTACCCGAATTTGGCAAAACGGTCTTTGCTTGGTCAATGGCGGGCGGAGGTGTGATGTATATGTTACTCGGCACGGCAACCGTCGCGCTTTATGCCTATCGGACTTTGGGAATTTGGCATTGGTTGGGATTTATGATTCCTGCGATCGCCCTTTCCCTATCTAGTGAATTATTGGGAACCAGTACGGGTTTTCCCTTTGGAGATTATCGCTATCTATCGGGCTTGGGTTACAAAATTTCGGGTTTAGTGCCGTTTACCATCCCCCTATCTTGGTTTTATGTCGGTTTCAGTGCCTATCTCATCGTTCGCATGGGTTTAGCGAAAAAGTCTTTGCCCGTTTGGGGACAGGAATTAGGCGCGATCGCCTTTGGTTCCTTACTGTTAATGTCCTGGGATTTTGTGCTTGATCCTGCCATGAGTCAGACCACGATGCCCTTTTGGGTCTGGGATCAACCTGGTGCCTTCTTTGGGATGCCCTACCAAAATTTTGCGGGCTGGTTCGGTACAGGAGCCGTCTTTATGACCGTTGCAACCATTATTTGGCGACTAAAGCCCCTTAACTTGCCCGAAGAACAGCCTGGTGTTCCCTTTGCGATTTATCTGAGTAACTTTGGCTTTGCCACCATTATGAGCTTGGGAGCAGGCATTTATCCCCCCATTTTCTTGGGTTTAATCTTGGGAGTGCTTCCCGCTTATATTTTCTATCGAATGTCTTTGTCTGAATCTCGGTCTATTGCGGTTGAAAGACTCAAAGGTGTGATTGAAAGAGATAAAACAGATTTAGCGGCGGTTAAATAGGCAATTGTGAGTGAATTATCTCCGCTAATTGGTTTATTTTCGCTCTTGATTCTATTGTTTCAAGGTAGTGCCACTCTGATCCTATTGTCTCGTTTATGCAAAGGGGCCGTTCGTCGGCCTCCACTTTTACCTGAAAAAGTTACCCCTGAAATGGTCGGTAAGGTCACGGTGGTGGTTCCGACCCTCAATGAAGTCGATCGCATTGGCCCCTGTTTAACAGGACTCCATCAACAAACCTCAGAAGTTCGAGAAATTCTCATTGTTGATAGCCAATCCCAGGACGGGACTAGGGAAAAGGTTAAGGCGATCGCCGAAATAGACCCCCGTTTTCAGTTACTAACGGATGATCCGTTGCCGAAGGGATGGGTGGGTAGACCCTGGGCATTAAATTATGGTTTTTATCAAAGTTCACCCGAAAGCGAGTGGTTTCTAGGAATCGATGCCGACACCCAACCCCAAGCAGGATTAGTTCCCAGTATGATCAAAGCCGCTCAAGCAGAAGGTTATGATTTATTGTCCTTGGCTCCCCAATTTATGCTGGAATCTGCGGGGGAATGGTGGTTACAACCCGCCCTGTTAATAACTCTGTTATACCGTTTTGATTCCGCAGGCGTTCGCAATCAATCCCCCGAAAGAGTCATGGCTAACGGTCAATGTTTTCTCTGTCGTCGGACAGTTTTAGAAAAAATAGAGGGTTACAAAATCGCGGCCAGTTCTTTTTGTGATGATGTCACCCTCGCCCGTTATGCCGCCCAACAAGGGTATAAAGTCGGCTTTTTTGATGGCTCTAAGGTGATTCGAGTCAGAATGTATGAGGGCTTCCAAGAAACCTGGCGGGAATGGGGGCGATCGCTGGATCTCAAAGATGCGTCCTCGGTGGCCCAACTCTGGGGAGATGTGGCTTTATTAACCCTCGTTCAGGGAATGCCCTTATTCTTACTGGGAATTTTGAGTATTAGTTTATTCTCAGGTTATGACTTCTTGATGATAAGATGGGCGATCGGCTTGAATATCGTTTTACTATTAACTCGATTTGCCCTACTTTTAGCCATCTATCCCTCCTATTACCGTCCCAAAACGTCGATTAAATCCCTATTTTTCTTTCTTTCTCCTTTTGCAGATCCTTTAGCTGTTCTTCGGATTGTACTATCGGCAACCCAAAAACCAAGGCAATGGCGGGGTAGGGCTTATTAAGAGTCCTATTTTGAATATTTTTCAAAAAATCACGACAAAAAAATTATTGAACAATCCAAACTTGGGGTATTTTAGGGGTATATACTCAATAATTATTTCAGAAAAACTCTTCAACAATGAAAATTCTAGTTACAGGTGGTGCGGGCTTTATTGGTTCCCACCTGATTGATCGGCTGATGAATCAGGGACACGAAGTTCTTTGTTTAGACAATTTTTACACAGGTAGTAAACAAAATATTCTTAAATGGTTGGATAATCCTAAATTTGAGCTAATTCGCCACGATATTACTGAACCCATTCGCTTAGAAGTTGATCAGGTCTATCATCTCGCCTGTCCTGCTTCACCCGTCCATTACCAGTTCAATCCCGTTAAAACCATTAAAACCAACGTAATGGGAACCTTGAATATGTTAGGACTCGCTAAACGAGTAAAAGCGAGGTTTTTATTGGCATCTACCTCAGAAGTCTATGGCGATCCTGATGTTCATCCCCAAAGCGAAGAATATCGGGGTAATGTCAACTGTATTGGCCCCCGCTCTTGTTATGACGAAGGCAAGCGAGTTGCAGAGACTTTGGCTTTTGAATATTACCGTGAACATAAAGTTGATATTCGGGTTGCACGCATCTTCAATACTTATGGGCCACGGATGCAGGAACAAGATGGTCGAGTTGTCAGTAATTTTATTGTGCAATCAATTAAAGGTACACCCTTGACTATTTACGGAGACGGTTCCCAAACTCGCAGCTTTTGTTATGTATCTGATCTCGTAGAAGGATTGATGCGTTTGATGAATGGAGATTTTATTGGCCCCGTCAATTTGGGAAATCCTGGAGAATACACCATTCTTGAGTTGGCCCAAATTATTCAGGGAATGATTAATCCCGATACAGAGTTGATTTATAAACCCCTACCCGAAGATGACCCCAAACAGCGGCAACCCGATATTACTCGCGCCCAGACCTATTTAGATTGGCAGCCAACTATTCCCCTTGAAGAAGGATTGGAGATAACCATTAAAGATTTTAAATCTCGCGTCGATCAGGTTTAATATCTAGATTAGTTTCATGACGCTAATTCAGTTATGACTGACAGGATAATTTTTCAAAACAGCTTAAATTACAGGAGAAAACTAGATGCGAGTTTGTGTTATTGGGACGGGTTACGTTGGTTTAGTGACAGGTGTCTGTTTGGCTCACATTGGCCATCAGGTTATTTGTGTTGACAATAATGAGGAAAAAGTTAAGTTAATGAAGTCGGGGCAATCTCCGATTTATGAGCCTGGACTTTCGGAATTAATGCAGTCTGCTACCGAATCAGGAAAGTTAGAATTTACGGCAGATTTGGGGTTAGGAGTCAAACACGGCGAAATTTTGTTTGTTGCCGTAGGAACGCCTCCTTTACCGACGGGAGAAAGCGATACCCGTTATGTGGAAGCTGTAGCGAGGGGGATTGGAGCGCATCTGGATAGTGGATTTCGGGTGATTGTCAATAAGTCAACGGTTCCCATTGGTTCGGGGGACTGGGTAAGAAGGATTGTTCTGGATGGTTTGGCTGAACGCCAAATGTTTGAAGAGGCAACGGGAAATGGGAGTGATGTCAACTTTGAGGTGATCAGTAACCCAGAGTTTCTCCGAGAAGGCTCGGCCATTTATGACACCTTTAATCCCGATCGCATTGTCTTGGGCGGAAATAACGAAAAGGCGATCGCGATGATGCAAGAACTTTATCGACCCATTGTGAATCGTAAGTTCTCAGAAGATTCCAGTCTTCCCCCTGTGCCTGTGGTAGTCACCGATCTCAGTTCTGCTGAAATGATCAAGTACGCGGCCAATGCTTTTTTGGCAACCAAAATTAGTTTCATTAATGAAGTCGCTAATATCTGCGATCGCGTTGGAGCAAATGTTACCCAGGTCGCCAAGGGCATTGGACTCGATTCTCGCATTGGTAACAAGTTTTTAAATGCGGGTATCGGTTGGGGCGGTTCCTGCTTTCCCAAAGATGTGTCTGCTTTGATTCATACGGCTTCCGATTACGGTTACAACACCGAATTGCTCAATGCGGCAGTGAATGTCAATACTCGTCAACGGGTGATTATTATTGAGAAATTACAGCAGGAACTTAAAATTCTCAAAGGTAAGGTGATTGGCCTGTTGGGACTCACCTTTAAACCCGATACCGATGATATGAGAGACGCACCCGCCCTCAATATCATTGAACAACTCAATCGCTTAGGAGCAAAAGTCAAAGCTTATGATCCTATTGTCTCTGCATCGGGTTTGAGTCATGGCTTGTCGGGGGTATTAATCGAAACCGATCCCCAGCGTTTGGCCGATGCCTGTGATGCCCTGGTTATTGTCACTGAATGGCAAGAATTTCTCAAGTTAGATTACGGCAAAATGAGTAAATTAATGGTTAATCCCGTGATCATTGATGGCCGTAACTTTTTAGAGCAAACGACTTTAGAGCAAGCTGGCTTCCGCTATATTGGCATTGGCCGCAGTTAAATTCTATTTTTGAACATCCTATGTTACCGTTGCCGTCTTCTCCTATTACGAGCGTTAGTCAAGATGAGCTATTGGCAGTTTTTGCTGATTTTCTCGCGATCGATGTCAGTGCGGGAGATGCGGCCACGGATACCCTAATCACCTATCGTCGGCAACTCCAACAATTCCTTCTCTGGTGTAATAATTTAGCGATCCATCCCGCCCAAATTACCGCAGAACAAATTAAACGGTATCGACGCTGGTTGATTGATTCCCGTCAACTCAAACCTGCGACTGTTGCCCTCAAATTATCCGTTGTTCGACGTTTTTATCAAGCGGCCCTAGAACGAGGATTAATTAGTTTGAATCCTGCCAGTGGCATTAAACCACCCAAGTCTAAACGAGATACGACGGCTAATATAAATTATCTGGAAAAAGAAGAAGTAGAATCTTTATTGGCGGGAATTTCTGATGATAATAGTTTGAAATCAGTTAGGGATAAAGCATTGATTGCGATTATGGCTCTAGAGGGGCCTCGGACAGTGGAATTACACCGTGCCAGTATTAAAGATTTAATCAAGCAGGGCAATAATTATGGCATTCGAGTGGAAGGAAAGCGGAGTATTCGGATTGTTCCCCTAACACCAGATTTGGCTGATTTATTATTAAATTATCTAACGGTTCGTACTGAAAAAGGCGAAAAATTAAAGCCCGATACTCCTTTATTTATTGCAGTGGGCAATCGTGCCAAGGGAAAACGAATTTCTCGTCGGGGGATTCGTTTAATTGTAGATAGTTATTTGATAGAAACGGAGTTAAAATATATGCCTGGTCGAGTGATTTCTACCCATAGTTTGCGTCATACCGCAGGTACTTTAGCGTTGCGATCGGGAGCGGAATTACGGCAGGTTCAGGATCTGTTGGGCCATGCTGATCCTAGAACAACAGCGATTTATGCTCACGTTGCCGATCGCTGGGAAAATAATCCTGCTCTTAATGTAGAAATTGATTTATAGGATTTTTGAAATTATATGAATCAACGCTTAATTGGTTTAACGGGGGGAATTGCCACAGGAAAAACAACAGTTTCTAATTATTTACGCGATCGCTATGGATTGCCCATTTTAGACGCAGATATCTATGCCAAAGAAGCAGTAGAAATAGATTCTCCCATTTTTCAAAAAATTATTCAACGTTACGGATCAGAGATTCAATTAGAAAATCGGGCATTAAATAGAACAAAGTTAGGTGATATTATTTTTAATAATACAGATGAAAAAGCATGGCTAGAAGCTCAGATTCATCCCTACGTTAGAAAGCGTTTTCAGGAAGTGATTGATTCCCTCGATAATCACATTATTGTCCTATCGATTCCTTTATTAATAGAAGCAAATTTAACCCATTTAGTTAGTGAAATCTGGGTGGTTTTTTGTGACTATGAACAACAAATTCAACGCCTACAACAACGTAATCATTTAACGGAACAACAGGCGATCGCCCGCATTAAAAATCAATTGTCCCTTACCGAAAAAATCACTAGGGCTGATGTGGTTTTAGATAATTCTGGTGGTTTGGATTATCTTTATCAACAGATTGATCAAATTTTTCAATAGAGGATTCAAACCCACATTCCGCAGGTTGGCTCAGCAAAGTAAATAATGTTTTTGGCAAGAGGAGCCCAGGAAAGAAAGAATATGTTGATGTTCAGGGGTTAAGTTAGAAATTTGGTGAATATCATCCAGATAAACAGAGTAAATAGATTGAAAACATTGAAAAATCCAGCGCATAGTAGGAGTAGCAGTAGGTTTGCCAAGCTGATTAGGAAGAGTTTACCCTTGTTGGGCAAGGGATTGGCGTAAAGTGCGTTGTGCGAGGGTATAGACAAATAAAGATAGAGCCATAACCATCGCCAAAGCAGCAATGCGACGAGGAGTTTTCAACCCGCATTCCGCAGGTTGACTCAAGGAACGAGATAATACATTTGTACGATCCACATTCCGCAGCTCAGAGCAGAAAAAAAGATAGTTCATTTGTACTACTTTTTTTTCGCAGGTTTATTATTGATTTT
>JBEIFD010000062.1:0-10548 GCA_040382535.1 Merismopediaceae cyanobacterium | reverse complement strand
TCCTTGCTCACTCGCACACTAGGACTAACAACTTCCATACCAAAGCGTTGTCTGAGAATCTTTTCCATTGAGGGAAGAGCCAGACCTTCCGTAAAACTACCAAATTTTGAACCGAGTCCCCCAATTTGTTTACCCAATTCTTTAAGTTGGCGATCGGTCTCTTTTTGTGCGGTGCTTAATTCAGCGAGAATTTGCCAGACATCATCTGCTGTAGTTGCCATAGATTGTTTACCTTTGTGATTGTTTTCTTTATTTTAATAGATTCTCCGCGATCGCAGTTTTGGGAAATTGGGAAAGCGATCGCGCCCTAAACCTCCAATAAAAAAGCAATTGTAGTTGTGTTGTTTTACAATTACAAAGTGCGATCGCCTATTCCTGACTTTAAAAAAGCAATACCGAATAGTGAATAATTATTTATTGTCAATAGTCCATTAAAAATGCGATCGCCCTATTCCCCAAACAAAATACCCTGCCCGAAGACAGAGTATAAAGATTAATGAAAAGTAATCGTGGCTAAAATGCCCTAATTACGCATCACTTTCGATGTGGATAAATAATAAAGCCATTGTGACCGCAGGAAATAACCAGCCAACAACGGGAATTAGAATCCAAGGTAAATAGGACGCGGCATAAGCTCCAGTCATGTTTAAATCTCCAGATGGGTAATGACAAAAAATGGCTTTTTAGATTGATAAAAAAAGAAAGATCTAGATAACGCGGGTTTAAACCTTAGTTAAATACACCCCGAAAAATTCCATCAACCACGCTTAAATTTTCCAACAGAAAATAAGCAACGCACGCGCCGCCACTCGCTCCGACAAAGAAACCAGAAGCAAATTGGCTCCAGCCGTCTGCGGTTTGCAGGGAATCGGTGTTGCTGTCTCCGCTTTGGAAGGTTACAGAACCGTAGCTACTCAGGGCTACTGTTGCTACTAAAATTAGGGCCAAAGCCGAAATTAAAGCACCGAGATAGGCATGATCTGAGTCGCGTAGGGGGCCAAGGAGTGTCCAGGGGCCAACCAGAAAGTAACCGTGAGCCATCCCGATCTCTAATCCCCGAATTAGGGGAGAAAGACCTTTGCGATAGGCGGGGAGATTACCGATCAAGGCTCTCGTGAAGCCAGAATCCGACATGGGGGTAGAAAGATGCCCTGTAAACGGATCGTTGTTATAGGGTTGGACGACTTGGGTATATTCAGCCATCGTAATTGAGTTCTCCTCTTGTTTAGTAGAGTGAAATTATGACAAAACTTAAGATACATTTTACGCAGTCCAGGTCGGTTTCACTGTGATTTTGTCCCTCAGCGTTAAAAAAGTTCATGAATTTTCTTAACAATTGTGAGGGAATGGGGGAAATCAATCTTTCCTGAAAACCTACTTTTGGGGTAAATCGGATATTTTTAAGCGAGATAAAATTCAATGATTGTGAACCGATGTGACGGATTAATGGGGAGTTCATCGGAGGTTTAACCCTGAATGTTAAGCTAACAAAGGCATAAAAATTACTATAGGAGCTATTTATGACAGACGTATCGGAAACTCCCTATCTTTTACGAGTGGCGCGTGGAGAAGTGGTAGAACGTCCTCCCGTGTGGATGATGCGGCAAGCGGGACGTTATATGAAAATTTATCGGGATTTGCGGGATAAATATCCGAGTTTCCGTGAACGGTCAGAAAATCCAGATTTGGCGATCGAAATTTCTTTGCAACCTTGGCGAGCCTTTCAGCCTGATGGGGTGATTATGTTTTCTGATATTCTTACGCCCTTGCCTGGGATTGGCATTCCCTTTGATATTATCGAGAGTCGTGGCCCGATTATTGATCCACCGATCCGTACTCAGGAACAAATCGATAAACTTCATCCCCTCAATCCCGAAGAGTCTTTACCGTTTATTAAAAAAATTCTCAATACCCTACGTTTGGAAGTGGGCAATCAATCGACGGTGTTGGGTTTTGTGGGTTCTCCTTGGACGTTGGCGGCCTATGCCATTGAAGGAAAAAGCTCTAAGGATTATAAAGTGATCAAAGAGATGGCTTTTTCTCAGCCTGCGATGCTCCATAGTTTTTTGAGTAAAATTGCCGACGCGATCGCGGTTTATGTGCGGTATCAAATCGATTGTGGTGCCCAGGTGGTTCAACTGTTCGATTCATGGGCGGGACAATTAAGCCCCCAAGATTACGAAGTGTTTGCATTGCCCTATCAACAACAAATCGTGCGTCAAGTCAAAGAAACCCATCCTGACACGCCTTTGATTCTTTACATTAGCGGCAGTGCAGGGGTGCTAGAACGCATGGGCAAATCAGGGGTTGATATTGTCAGCGTGGATTGGACAGTCGATATGGCTGAAGCGCGACAACGGTTGGGAAGGGAAATGAAAGTCCAGGGCAATATTGATCCAGGTGTTTTATTTGGTTCCCATGCTTTTATCAAGGAACGAATTATCGATACGGTTCGCAAAGCAGGTAAAGGTGGTCATATTTTAAATTTGGGCCACGGTGTTTTGGTGGGAACTCCTGAAGAAAATGTGCGTTGTTTCTTTGAAACGGCTAAACAAGTCGATCAATTTCTCTAAGTTTCAATTGTGGCGATCGCGTTTTTAAAAAATTAGGCGAAGATGCGATCGCCCTCTCCCATATTTCTTAGTTAATAGCGATCAATTAGTCCTCAGACATAAAAAATATTTCATTATCAGGGATAATTTAGAGGCTATAAAGAGCTAAGATAGAAAAACTTTGTAAAAGTCAAAAATCAACCTCCAAGAAATTATTGTTATGATTCGTCAATTTTTTGTTTCTTTTATCCTTGTGTGTTTTACGGTTATTAGTTTTACGCTGTCCTACGCTTACCCTGCCCAGGCGGAAAAACAATACTCTCAAGAAAAACAATATTCCCAAGAGAAACAGTTTACGCCAGGCAAACAATATTCCCAAGAGAAACAATTTGCTCAAGAAAAGCAATATTCTCAAGAGAAACAGTTTGCTCAGGAAAAACAATATTCTCAAGAAAAACAGTTTGCTCAAGAAAAACAGAATACAGAGGTTAACGCGGAAACGGGTAAATCATAGTTTTCAAGAAATAATCAAAAGACATAATAGATTATTTCCCTACGACACTTTGGATATTCGCGATCGCATCTATGAGCCAAGTATTTTCGATATTTATAAACTCCAATGACTAAGCCTGAGATTAAAAAATGGAAAATTCTCGAATCTAGGTTCGTAATTGATAATCAATGGTGTCGGGTAAAACAAGATAAAGTACAACTTCCCAGTGGTTTAATTGTGGATGATTATTTTGTGAATATTCGCCCTGAAATTGTCTTAATTTTACCCATCACTCAAAATCAAGAAGTGGTTTTAGTCCGTCAATATCGTCATGGAGTCGAAGAAATTCTCATGGAGTTACCTGCGGGAACCTTTGATCCTCAACAGGAGAACAGTCTAGATGCCGCCCATCGTGAGTTGGAAGAAGAAACAGGCTATCAGGCTTCTGAATTAATTCCTTTGGTCAAGATTTATGATAATCCTGTTAAAGACAAGACGTTAATTCATATTTTTATGGCGATCGACGTGACCCTAACAGGCAAACAAAATTTGGATACAACTGAAGAAATAGAAGTTATTTTAATTCCATTAACGGAGATTAAAGCTCATATTCTTTCAGGAACCATTCAAGTGGCAGGAACGATTTCTGCTTTATTTATGGGCTTAGAAAAATTAGCTCTATAATTTTTTAATGAAGATTAAATAACTTGTAATCAAAAAATCATTCTGGTTTCGCTGATTTTTTATAGGATTGACCACAAAACGGACAAAAACGAAATTTTAAGGACTGGATCGGTGCATCACAACTCAAACAGCGATCGCTTAAACCCGTACCACAGAGAAAACAAAAACGCGATCGACGGTCTAACCAATAGGCTTCGGCTTCTGTTCCAGGTTGCCAACAGTCAAAACAAAGCTTTAAAGATTCAGTTTCCGAGACTGCCACGCCCCGACAGACGGCAATTAGATAATCCTCTGGAATCGCTAGAGTTTTAGCTAAACTTGTCAGGGTTTTACTATTGAGTCGTTCTGTTTTTCCCAACTCAATTTTACAGATACTTTGGCTATGTAATTGGGCTTGTTGGGCAAGTTCTCCCTGGCTCAATTTTAATTTTTTACGGATACGTCGTACATATTTTGCTAGGTTTTCCCCTTCTTGGGGTAAGTTATCATCAGCAATCATTAGGCTAAAAATTAAGGTTGACTATTAATTCTTAAAGTATAGATGAAAAGAAATTCAGTTTAAGATGGATTTGGAAACCAAACCCCTACCAAGTTTTTAATCCATTAATATTTTGATAATCCAAGAATCTTTAAATAATAAAATTATACTCGATAAAACTTCATCAAGTTCAATTTCTAGATCTCTATTGTGAACATCCGTAATTAATTTATAAATTAACTCAAAATCAATGCGATCGCTTTTTTCCATGATAAGAAAACGACCATGATGGGAATTATTTAACATTTCAATTTCGTCCTTGCCCACCTTTCCTGTAATATTATTTTTTCTTGCATCTCTCCATAGTTGAAAATTAATTTCTCGATGATTAATTACCAATTCATTAAAGTTTTTAATACGGCTCGTAAAAGTTGAACCATCTAACTGTAAAAATGCCACAGCAATGCTCTGATTAGAATATTGAATAACACAATTTTCAGGAATTTTTTTCTTTCCTAAGCGCAGACAATCAATTGTATAATTTGACTGAATTTTAAATGCCTCAGCAATTTCTAAAAATTTACCCAGATCATCACTGTCATTAATAATCTGTAATTTATCATATTCTTCCTCTAACAAAGGTCGATTTTGTCGAATAAATTTTTCGATCTTTGTTTCCTGTATTTCTTGATCTCTTTTTTTCTCAAAAGTTTCTACCGTATCAGATTCATGATCAAAATCAAACTCTAATAACGCTTGACCAATTTTTTGAAAAACAGTTGTAAACTGCTGTAAATTATTTTCTAGATTAGTGATTCTTGTTTCTAATGTTAATGATTGCTCCTTAGTTTCTTTTAATTCACTATAATCTCGTTTAACTAATTTTTCTTTTTCTGGAAGAGGAACACCATGAACCTTGTGGTGATAGTGATCAGAGGCACTATTTAAAATTGCTCGAATAGAACTATGGTTTAAGATTGTCTCTAACTCTATTGGTGAAAATATTTTTTCGGTGGATAATCCGACTGACTCGATCTTAGCGTTTAAAATCTCAGTTAAATATTCATCCGATGGGCGTTGTAAATAAAGTTGATTTTGGGAAACTCTATCAATAATTGCACCATCAAACATTGATTTAAACTGTTCCCAGCGATCGGGAAAAAGATTGAGGATGACCAAACTATTAGGCACATGGGTAAAAATTTCTTTGATAGCTTCTCCAAAGGCAAATAATAGTTGTTCATGATGTTTTAAGCCTAAAGCTTCTAATTGATCAAAAATAATAATTAAAGGCTCATCTAATAACGACAATTTACTAAAAACAGAAATCGCTTCTAAAGAAAAAGCCTCTTTGCTCATTTCTTCATTCCAGTTTTCTAAACCGATCGCCTCTAATTCAACATTGCTTAATTCTTCTGCGGCTAACCAACGAGCCACTAATTTTTTCAGATGGGGTTTACTATAACTGCAATATTTAATAATTCCCTTAATAATTTGGGAAGCATAGCCCGCTAAACCATATTCACTCATCCACCAATCATCGGTTCGCTTTTCGATATGTCGCCAATAATCTAACTTTTTACCACTTCCTTCTGCACCTAATTTTTCGTAAATATCTAAAGGATTAGACTTTAAAATGGTAATAATTTCTTGATCTTTTTGCGTTAAACTAATAAACCCCGTTTGACTAATTAATTTCACAAAACTATGGGCTAAAAGAGTTTCTAGTTGGGTATAGCCTGTTTCTGGTATTCTTTCAACAAAAGATTCTAAAATTCGACTGTAGATATGGAACAAAACAGAATCTCGATTATTGGGACAACGAATAAACAACAGCCGATTAATTTTTAATAATTCCTTGGCTAATCGCATCATTAAATGGGTTTTACCACTGCCAGGTTCTCCGATAACAACAGTTCCCTTGGATTGATGATTTTTATCTTGTTTGATGTCCGTAATAATCCATTTTAATCGTTCAAACTGATCTTGATGAATTGATTTTAAATCGAGATGATCTTGGAACGGATTATCGACTCGACTGGATGAAAAAGGATTAATAGAGACTAAGGTTTGATTCATGGCTTTGCCTTCCAATATTTTGCAATAAAGCTGATAGGTAAATTGGGCATCGTAACGAGCAGTATGGGCTTGTTCGGGATTAAAAATTTTTTGATTAACTTTGAGTCCTAGTTTTTTGCTCAGATAAGCCAGGGAATAACTAGGCAAATGGGGATAATATTGCTGGGATAATTTAACACTACAATCAAATTTTAGCTTAGGTTGTTTGATTTGTACTTTTAGACAACTTTGACTCAAAACCTTCCTGTCATGTTGGGCAAAATGACAAATAATTAACTTATCTTGGGCAATTTGCAGAAAATCCAAAATAATTTGCTTTAAGGGCTTTAGATTTTGCTTGATTTCGTTATGTTTAAAATGTTCTTTCGCAAACGCTTCGTAAATTAATTCTCCCTGTTGATTGATGACTGCAATTTCTCTAATATAATCTTTTCCCTCAGTATCAATGACAATAAAATCTTTCATTTTTATTATAATAAGATATTTTTTTCTTAAAATGTATTCCCTGATCGGACGGCTCACGGTAAAATATAAGAAATAGTATTTACTGAAATATTTCTAACAGAGATCCTCAAACACTTTCCTATTACTTTCACGATAAGGCATTGTTTATGACTGACCAACCCATCTCCCATTCTATTTCTGAAGAAACTACTCAGCAATTGGCCGCGATCGCTGAACAGTTGGCAACTTTAACTGCTCGTGTTAATGATTTAGAAGCCAAGTTAATGTTGATTCCCGACATCGAACGTTATAACAAACTCCAGAAATTTTTGATGGCAGGCCAGTTCAAAGAAGCCGATCTGGAAACCACTAATATTATTTTAGAAACAGTTGCCATGAAACGGGATGATCTGGCCCCCGAAGTGATGAAAAAATTCCCTTGCAATGTACTTTTTGTGATTGATCGCCTCTGGCGCACCTATAGTCAGGATCGTTTTGGGTTTAGTGTCCAGTTAGAAATTTATGAAAAAGGAGGGGGAGGTTTGGATACCCTACGAACCCAAGATCGTAAAGTCATGGGAATGTTTGCCACCGAAGTCGGTTGGTTAGTAGAAGGAGAACTTCGTTTTGATGCCTACGATGAATGGGATTTTTCTTTAAATGCTCCTCGTGGTAGTTTTCCCGCGATTTGGTGGCGATCGCCCTACGGACTAAAAATGGTTACTTTTTTCTTTACGCGACTTTTTGAATGTCAAGTTTAACACAATTGGAGAAAGATAGACTTTTAAAGATTTAAAAAATTTGTTAATTGAAGATCAAACTAATGAAATTTGCCTTGTTAACTGTTCCTTGTTCCGCATGAGTTTGTGGCTAGGAGAGAATATGGCTTTAAGCTTCCTGAAACCCGTTCAAAAGTTCTTTGATGACGTATTTTTCGCTCAATAATACTCATTGAAAGGGACAAAAGACGATGCTTGGTGTATTTTTCTCCATAAAGCCCTTGAGCAAGAAGCGTTTAGAAAGACAACAAAACACAAACTAATAGACATCTCCAAGAATTGAGTAAGGGCAATTCATGAATTGTCTCTACAAGGGTTTCAATCGATGCACTCTTGATTTCTGGAGATATCTAATTGGGAACCAGAAATGACAAAAACTGATTCTGACCGATTTGCCTCTGACTTAGCAAATTTGGCCAGAATTTCAGCTTAATATTCAGTTAAATTCCCGCATGACCCAAGGCCAAACCCGTAATTAACATTCCAATAACCAAAAACGGTTGCGCGCTGGCTTGATATTTGACATCATTTTCTAAAGGATTACGGAGAAAATACATATCCTGAAAAGTGATTTGGGGAATAATTAATAATAAAACAATGGTTGCATAGAGATTTTCCTGAATCGAAATTAAATAACCTGCAATACCTGCTTGGAAAACATCGATCATAATGACACAAATCCAAGCGGCTGTGGTAATACCGAACATGACAGGTAGGGATTTTAACCCTAATTGCCGATCGCCTTCCACACTTTTAAAATCATTAACAACAGCAATTCCTAGACCTGCTAAACTGTAAATTAACGTCAGAATCGCAATTTTCCAGTTTAATTGACCAAAGAGCGCGTGACCTGCCCACCAGGGTAAGGCAATATAACTGGCTCCCAGGGCATAATTTCCTAACCAACCATTTTGTTTGAGCTTGAGCGGTGGTGCAGAATAAATATAAGCAATAAAGGCTCCTCCCAGGGTGAGAGAGAACATCACAGGAAATTCGTGACCCGCCCACAGATCCAATAAGTAGGAAATGCCTAAGCCGCCGAATAGCAAAATGAGTATTTGAGTCACGACTTGGGGAATGGAAATAGCACCACTAGGAATGGGACGATAGGGTTCATTAATGGCATCAATTTCTTTATCGTAGAAATCATTCAAGGTCTGGGTATAACCCGTCATCAATGGGCCAGACAGTAACATACAGGTCAAAACCTTGAGAATATTTTCTAATGACCAGAAATATTCCCCCGACGATGCGGCTCCACAGACGACTCCCCAAATTAAAGGAATCCAGGTGATCGGTTTCATTAATTGCAGGCGAATTTTCCAGATCGAGGTTTCTCCACTGGCGGCTCCTTTCATGCCTAAGAGTTGACGGGTTTTGGCGGTGCGATCGCCTGGGGATTCGGTCGTTGTCGAGTCAGAAGGGGGTACGTTAGCCATAAATCTACGGGATTGAACAAAGTTTTTTGTTATTGTACTTTACAAGCAATCGGTTTTTGAGTGGTGACAAGGGGATCAAGCTAAGTTTAAAAATTGCGATCGCTTCAACTGGATCAACTCTTTAACGTTCAAGCTAATTTGGCGAGAGAAGGTGTAAAGCAAGGAAAAATATTATAATAGATAGCGTTTGTGCTGTTTTCAAATTAATCTCGACAATTTTTTGTAGCCTTAGTCAATTCAAGAATTTCATGACCTACCTAGAAACCACCGCCCAATTTTATCGTGAAGTTGCTCAAACCCCAGAGGTTGGCCTGTGTTGTGTCCAGAGCAGTCCCCTCCAACTCCCTGGATTGAAGATTCCCCCCTCTATGCAAGACATGAACTATGGTTGCGGTACAACAATTCATCCCACTGAACTGGGAAATAATCCAACGGTTCTGTATGTGGGGGTTGGCGGTGGTTTGGAAGCTCTGCAATTTGCTTATTTTTCCCGTCGTCCAGGAGCGGTGATTGCAGTTGATCCCGTAGAAGCCATGCGAGAGGCGGCGATCGCCAATTTAACCTTAGCTGACCAGGAAAATGACTGGTTTGAGCCAAGTTTTGTAGAAATTCGAGCAGGAGATGCTTTTGATCTGCCCGTTCCTGATGCTTCCGTTGATGTGGTTGCCCAAAATTGTTTGTTTAATATTTTCAAGCCAGCCGATCTACACCGCGCCCTCACGGAAGCGTTTCGAGTCCTCAAACCCAACGGACGATTGATTATGAGTGATCCCATCGCCACTCGTCCCATTCCCGAACATCTCCAAAATGATGAACGTTTGCGGGCCATGTGTTTATCAGGGGCCATCACCTACGAGCAGTATATTCAACATCTCATTGATGCAGGTTTCGGGCAAGTAGAAGTGCGATCGCGTCGTCCCTATCGTCTGCTGAATGCTCAAAATTATAATTTAGCAGAAAATTTACTCTTAGAAAGTCTGGATTCTGTCGCTTTTAAAGTATCGATTCCCGAAGATGGAGCCTGTATTTTTACGGGAAAAACTGCCATTTATGCGGGGATAGAATCCTTCTTTGATGACCAAGCGGGACATATTCTCCTCTCAGGAATTCCTACCGCAGTCTGTGATAAAACAGCCAATAATTTAGGAAAATCCTATCCCCAGGAAATCTTAATTACCGATTCTACTTGGCACTATGACGGAGGAGGTTGTTGTTGATTTTAAATACACAAATTATAGTAGGGGTGAATTGCGATCGCCCTTCTTATCTATCTTCATAAAAAACAAAACTCTAAATGATTCAGCAAACCCTAAAGCCCCCATCTTTAAAGACAGGAATTACCCCATTCAAAAAGAAATTAAATTCTCCCCTAACTAAAAAATTAATTACCGTATTACAAATTAACTTAGGCAAACGCTGTAACTTAGCTTGTACTCATTGCCATGTCGAAGCCAGCCCGAAACGAACAGAAGAACTTTCGACCGAAATTTGTCAACAAATTATCCAACTCATCGAGCAATTTCCCCAAATTGAAACGGTTGATCTCACAGGTGGCTCACCCGAAATGCTCTATGGTTTTCGACCCATTATCGAAGCAGCT
>JBEIFD010000061.1:0-10638 GCA_040382535.1 Merismopediaceae cyanobacterium | reverse complement strand
TGTCAGACATTTTGACAAAATGCCTAAAAGCCTTGCATTGAAAGCCTTTCAGCGATTGTGAGTCTGGAAGAGGGGTGAAGGACGTTGGGGGCTGAAACCCTAGTAAACTCGTTGATTTTCCTAGAACTTCGCACTGTCCAGCTTAGCAAAATAGCCGTGACAATACTGACTAAATCATAAGCATTAGGAGCTAGTCCCATTGCTTCAAGATTGGCTCTAGGAATGGAGAGAACCCCATTATTAAAAGTGGTTCCCTCTCCAAATAGGTCAGTATATTCCATTAGTTTCAATCCTCGCTCAGTATTAGTGAGCGTTATGAAGCGTTGATCCCCTAGACAACATCATCGGGGTCTAGGTTAGCTGTTGGGTCGTTAATGTAAATACCGCAGCCATAAATAAAGGTTAATTGCTCAGTACTGTTACGGGTATAGAATTGTTTGTAGGGGTCTTCAATGTAAATCCCTACTGTTTCATCATTGTTTTCTGCTGGCTGGTTTTGTTTCCAGAGTACAAGTTGAGCAGCCGCTATTTTATCGGCATAGGTATCCTTGGTTAAATCAGTAATTAAGGAAACATCATTGAACCCTTGGGAATTGGTAATATCCCCCCCATCGGCTGTATTTTTATAGTCTGACAAGTCAATAACTAATTTAGGGGAACCTGAACTTGCTGTTACTGAGGTTGTAGAAGTTAGGAGAGTCGCACCCGTTCCAAATCGTTGAATTAAAGATAATCCCATAGTGTATTACGTGTTTTTTGTGTTATTATTAATAATAGCAAATATATAGTTTTTTGTCATCAATTGTAATGGAGAACTAGAGTCATGCCAATGGATAAAAAGCGTTATCCTCCAAATTGGCCAGAAATTGCTAAGGCTGTTAAAGATAATGCTAACTGGATTTGTCAGGATTGCGATTTGCAATGTTTACGCCCTGGGCAAGGGAAGCATCTGACAAGGGGATTAAAAGCAAAGCTGACATTAACGGTACATCACCAAGATTATTGTCCTGAAAATAATCAGCTTAGTAACTTGATTGCTCTTTGTTCTCGTTGTCATCTAAAACGACACAGTTGCAAAAAAGGAAATATTGTTTTAGGGCAATTATCTATAAATTTATGAGCAAATTAAAATGTCCGTATTGCCAAGAGATACATACAACTTTGGCTCTTGATACAAATACTAAATCGGATGGCTCTATTTCGCGCCGTCGTCACTGTTTAAATTGTCAGGAAAGATTCAATACGACTGAACAGTATGCTGATGACTCTTGTATTGAATCTGAAGATTTGAATTTTTTCTCTAAGCAACGTATTTTAGTGCTTGCCTTGATGAACGAATTAAACGCTCTGGACAGACAGACAGACAGACAGACCATCTCCTAACCTATTCCAAATCTATCGCGGTGCTAATTGTTTAGGGGGATTGATTGAAATTTCTGATGAAGGGTTTGGCTGTCTGACTTATAACTTTTGCTTATCTGTTGTGTAAGTATTTTTACTTACACAAAATCTATGGTTAATCGTTAGAATCCTCTTTTAGAATTAGCAAGAAGGATACCAATAATATCCTGAGCCATCGAAAGGCATTCTCGATCTGTTTCAATATCTCCTTGTTCCGATAATTTAATTAGCCATTGTTCTAGAGCATCACTTAAATTAAGCATTAATTTGGGAGATGCTGTTATCGTTAGTTTATCGCCAAACTTTACAGAATCGGTCATGATTAGTTTCCTGAGAATTTACGGTAGTATAGCACTGGTTTTTGGCTATGTTTTGATTGCGGGAACCCCGTTAAAGGCTTTAGGGATAGGGATTAGAATATCTGGGCATTTGGCACGGCTACCCTTTTCTTTCCGCTATTCCCTAAAGAATTTTATTGGATTTCACGGTTTCTTTCTTGTGGTAGAGATTCCGCTTTTGTTTCAAGCGTCTTTCTCTGGGAAGTAGTCAGGGTCTAAGATTTGGTCTTGGGTGAATGGACATTCTAAGGGAAAGATTTCAATGGAAAGTTTTGTCTCTTTTTCAGCATCTTTTCGAGCGTCTTGATAACAATCGTCAATCTCGTTTTGAATATAGGGTTTTAGACTAGGGCTATCTTTCAGAACGACTTTAATTTGACGACGTTGTTCATTAATGGTGGCAATCCAACTTGTAGTCTGTTTTTGAGGTTGGTATTTCCATTTTAGAAGGTGCATAATCAAAACAATTAAACGGGTTTTGATTTCTCGTTTATCGCTACGCCCCATTGATTCAATTTCCTCGATTAAGTTTTCTAGGTCTAGGTCTTGAATTTGTCCGTTTTTGAGTTGATTAACGGTTTGTTCTATCCACAAATTAAAGTCGGTTTCATACAGGGTTGTCGTCATGGCTCATACTCCTAAATTGTTTAAGATAGGGGATAACGCGGGTTATCCCTTTATTTTACAAGCGTTTAAGTTTTCAAAGAAGGGGGAGATTTGGTAGTTTCGCTAATTTTTAACATCTGAAGCCGTAAACAAAATCAAATTTTATACGACGCTCTATGTCTTGATGCTGACTATCCTCTAAGGCTTCCTGAAAAGTTTGGTTGAATTTTTCGCGGATAATTTCTTGATAATCTTCTAAGGCGTTACCATTAGCATCGATTTGTTCAAGCCAAATTATATCAGGATTGCTGACATCTGCTCCATCTATTCGATACAATTTATTATCAATTAAGAGAATAATTTCAATCATGATTTTTAGGCTCATAAAATAGGATCGGCTTGATTAATTTCTTCGTGATTTTTTGAATACCAGCAATCATCACAAAGTTCAAAATCCCTGTCATCCGCACCTTGACAAAAAGCACGGAGACGACCGCATTGCTCACACTCAAAAAAGTCTCCAGGTTCACAACCTGAACAAAAGCATTTTTGACCCTGCCAATAGTGGCAATCTAAGGGAGATTGTCTGATTGCTTCAAGGATATTCTGAGAAAGGTTCCAAAGTTTAGTATAAGGATGGTATTTCATGGCTTTAAGAGGGAATTATCCCCCTTGATAATGTTAATAGTTGTCCATCTGTTCTTCACACTCAAGCGTCCATGTTAGGTATGGTTGCACGTTGAATGTTTTGAGTTTTTCTGATTCGCTTTTAATAGAAGCGGTCAATTTTTCAACTTTATTTTCATAAAATTGTTTGTCCCCTTCCTCGTAATATTCAGAAAATGATCCCTCTTTTAAGGCTTCTTCGATGTCTGATAAAGTTTCCTTAAGACTTGATAATTCTGATTTATCATCAAAGTAACTACTATCCCCAAATAAAACGCAGATAATTCTTTCTGAATTATTAAACTCATCATTAAGGGCAGGGGCTAGATATTTGTCAATGGCTTTTTCCTCCGTTTTGGCATAAATTGGACGTGGATCTTCATCTATTGGCTCATCGCCTTGCTCCCAAACAAACCATGATGGGGGGCAAGTGTGGGGAAGCCAGTCATAGGTATATTCTTGGCAAAGGGGACATTTTTCAAGTGTCATAGCTTTAGGGAGATTAATCTCCCTGATAGTGTGGTTAATGGGAAAGTATTTTAGGTAAGACCTTTTGACCTTAGCTCGTCATATAATTTGCTGTTTTTCTTTGCTAATTCACATAGTTTATCCTGTGTCCATTGCCAAGAAAAGCCATATTTACTCGCTAAGGATTCAGCAATCTGTATGCCTTTTTTGGCTTCTTTTAGGGAGTCATAATAACCGTAAGCTCCCATTTTCTTAGTAGAGTTGATGTGGGTGACGCTATAAAATCTTTTGTCGATGTGTACAACACATAAACCGTTGCGAACATGGGAATAATGACGGAATAAAAGCTCATTATGGGGGGTATTAATAGTTATGAGACGACGTTTTTTAATCATCAGTTTATTCCTCGGTTAATGTGCCAATTTCTAGATAAATTGTTAAGGGATAATCAAAGTCTTGTGGATTGCGTTCGGCTTCTCCCAGTTCACTGATATATTCCCATAGGTTAGAGCCTGTATTTAAGTCTAAAAAGTCGTTAAGGGCTTCTATTTGGGGAGTTTTAAGCAGTTCGGATAAGGTCATAGTTTTTAGGGGGATTAATCCCCCTGATAAGGTTTATTTTGCGGGTGGTATTTGATATAAAGGGTTAACGTCCCGTTCCCATTTGAGACAAATTAATTTATGGTTGTAGGCTAGGGCTTCTAGGGTGGTAAAGTGCATTTTTGATAAGCCTTTAAATCCGTGTAATTCGAGCAATAGAAGCAATTTTTCTCGGTATTCTCAGTTTAACCATTGTGTGTGAGGAGTTGGGGGAATTGTGATTGATATCATTTTCATTGGTTTAGGGGGAATTATCCCCTGTTTTGAGATAATAGGTATGGGGGGAATTAACCCCCCGTTGATGTGTTTGTGGGACTTGATAGTCCCTTTTTTTTAGAGGCAGTAGCCTTGAGCAGCAAGCATGGCATCTAGGTCTAGTTTGATTTCCCAGCCCATGATTTCAAGCACTTGGGGAGTGACTTGGACTATCCAGTGAGTGTCAACTACTGGGCGTAAGTTCACATACTTGGCTGCGTTGACATAGCCTTTTTCAACTAGGGTTTTTTGAATTTGCTGTTGAGCTTTTTCACAAACTGCCTTGCTAATCGAAATAGTGACGGTTTTCATGGTGTTTCTCCTGTTTGGTTTTCAATGTTCGCGATAGGTGTTTAACCTATATACCTACAATACCTATAGCTAACCTATAGTGTCAATAGGTATTTAATAGATTAATCAATAGATGCTATACCTATACGAATAGATTATACCTATTGTTAATAGGTATTTAATAGGTTACATTGAGTGTGTGATGTTGCATGGCACTAGATTGTTCACTGTCACGGGAACTGAGATGTGATGCTGCATGGCACTCAAGCTAAGTTGTGGCCATTACAAAGCTAGATAGGAGTCGTTCACCGTCGTTTGTTCCAATCGCTTTCTGAGTGATAGGTAATCCTAGGTAAACTATTTCACTACCTATACCCAATAGGTGTTATAGGCTAAACTAAAACAATAGGTATTATAGGTATGGGAAAAATGCCAAAAAGTCCAAATATTATTCAGTTCAGTTTGCCTACAGAGGTCAGGGAAAAGCTAGAGGCTATGGGATCGGGGGAAAGTGTTGCTTTGGTAGCAAAGCGAGTATTGCTAGAGGCTTTAGGTGATAATCCCAGCGCGATCGCCGCCCCTTCCTCTGATGCTCTAGCAGAACTTAGCGATCGCCTGGATACCCTAGAAGAAAGTCAGGGCCATCTCAACCCCGATGACCTGGAACGCCTGGGGAAGATAATCAGTGATCAATTGGGGCTTAAAGAAATCCGCGATCGCCTATCTGACCTTTCAACTCGCCTTCACCAAATGGAACTCTTTTTGAGCGATCGCCCGTTACCCCCGACTTTACCGAAGAAAGAAATGACCCAGGGCTTGACTCATAAGGAAATGGCTGAAAAAATCGGCAGTTCGGAACGCACCATGCAACGGGTGGCTAAGGAGCGAGAACGCTGGCCGGAGGGGTATCACTGGTCTGAAGAGTCTAAAAAATGGTTCCCATCGTAAAATTAAGACAGAACTAAGGGAGATTTAAAAATGGGTCTGATTATTTTGGCTTTTCTGACTCTGTACGGTTTTGGAATGTGGAAACTTAACCGTTGGAATCAATACAATCAAGAGATTTACGAACAACATCGTGATCCGGACAAGGAAGCTTCTGCTTTTTCTGCCTCTTCTTTTGTCAATACTAAGATCTACTAATCTCAAACCACAATCTAAGCCCCTAATCTGCTTGAACGGATTGGGGGTTTTGTTTTGGGTGATCGCATTTGGGGCTTGGTGGGTTTTCCAGAATCGCAAATTTAAAAAATAATTTTTTTGCAAAAAACCGTGTGTATTATAGCAGCGCGTCTTGAAAGTCTTTCAGGGCGTGTTTTTTGGAGCCTGCTAGGTATATGCTATGTTTTTTCTCTCTCTCTAATAAAAAAAAATATAATATATACACAGTAAGGCTTTCAGCCCCCTGCTATGTTGCTGCTATGTCTCTGCTAGGTACAATAGAACCTAGCAGCAAAAAATAAACCCCCATTTCTCTCAGGAAACAGGGGTCTGATGGCGAAAAAGCTTGATAGAGCTAGGTTTGAGGGGGGAAAGCCACTAAGAGAAAGCGGATCAACGTGCCGATTATTGCCGTCCCCACAATGCCAATCAATGTCCAAATTTGCTTATTTTGACTGCCTTCTAACTTTTCTACCCGTTTATCTAAGCCGTCTAGCTTCTCCTCGATTCGGGCCTGACCCGTTTCCATCCGACCGAGCCGGTCATCCATTTTTTCAAGCTTCTGGTCTAAACGATCAAAACGCTGGTCTAGTCGGTTGAGAACATCCTTAAGGTTAGTTTCAATGGTTAGGTCAGGCATAAAGCATAAACGCTATGGATAGTGTGAATAGGGAACTTCTTAGACGCTATGGGTGGTGTTTAAGGCTTTTTACTCTCTTTGAGTTGTTCTTCTATAAGATCAAAAAGTAGGTCATCTTTGGTAAAGCCACTGTTTAAGGCCAGCAAAGCAAAACGGATACCCGCAAGAAAATCTTTCGCGCTGGACTTCCCATTCTCCCAATCACTAATGGTTGCCTGACGAACTCCAATTGCTTTGGCTACTTTAGCTTGGGGCCATCTGGTTTTATCTCGAAAGTCTTTTAACACTTCAGAATATTTTGGCTTGACTTTGCTTACGTCTTCCATTTTAATATAATTTATACGCTTTACGTATAAAATTCTGTTGTTAGACACGATAGGGAGATTAGAGAGAACCCCGACAGCGTAAATTTTCTAGGCAAATCGCTGTCAAATCTCTCTAATTAAAAGTGAAGCTTATTTCTAAGCACCGTAATTCTATTTTATAGCACGCAGTCTAACTGAGTGAGGATTGAAACAAGCACGGATTAGGAATCAGCATAGGGCCAGATCACAGAGGCGATCAAGTTAATCAGCACTGGGGGGAAAACTCCCTCCCCCTTTCATCTCAAGGAACTGCAATGGAAAAAGACCTATTAGACACCCTCGAAGCCAGCGATCACCTGATCAACGTCCTAAACCGCGAACTTGCAAACATGGAAGCCAACTATGCCAAAGCAGGCCGTAATCCCAAGACATCTCAACGGCTTCTAAGAATGACCGTGCTAGAGATGGGCCAGACCATGCTCAACACCGTAAAACCCCCTCCATTATCCAGAGCCTTGGTTGATTCCATTCTGAATAAATGGGTATTTGAAAGCTCTACGGAGGGGAAATGAACATTTATCCCGATGGGCATCCCTGGCAACCCGTCAACGGCTCAGAAAAGGTAAAAAAAAGCCCATCGGTCTTGAGGGGTTTGCAGTCGGAGTAGCAAAAACGAATTGATAAACGAATGTGTGACATTCCATTAATATATCATGAATAAGACAAAAACGCAACTAAAAATTGATAAAGAAAAGCCCTATTTTCAAGAATGGTTAGCCTCAAAAGTTGACCCTAAAATTATAGAGCTAAATGTTAAATATTTAGAAGGTAATACCCCCTATGAATATCTGCTTTATGGTTTGGATAATAGCGAACGTACTAACGGCGGACGCTTGCGAGAAAAGCATCTTAGAAATTATTCCCATCTTTATAGCGGTGGATGGTGGGCTAGTGGTGTTAATCTGCTTAATAACTTTGCTGATAATGATTGGGGCTGCTTTAAACCGAACGAACCCAGGACAATACAAGGCAAACTGGTTAAATACGAAACCCCGCCCTCGGTAAAATCAGAATTATTTGCTCTTAAAGTTCCCGATACTATTTTCCAGAAAACCGCTAACTACTGGGAAGCTGACAAAGGAGAAGAAACCGAATTTTGGGCATGGGTAAAAGCACGAAAGACAGTTCCCCTATTTATTACCGAAGGTGCTAAAAAAGCAGGTGCATTATTATCAGCAGGATTTGCGGCAGTGGCACTAAGCGGAATTACTACGGGTTGCCGTGAAGTGATAGATTTTGATGAGAAAGGTAAAGAGATTATCCTCAAACAATTAATTCCCCAACTCAAATTTTTTGCCCAGTCTGGCAGAGAAATTATTTTCGTCTTTGACCAAGACAGCACTTTTAAAACCAAAAAAGCTGTAGCCCATGAAATTGTAAAAATGGGCAAATTATTCGAGTCCAATGGTGGAGTTGTCTCTGTTCTGGAATGGGATAACAAAGATGGCAAGGGCATTGATGACCTAATAGCGAACAAAGGCGAGACGATTCTTTCTAAGCTCTATAGCTCTCGCACCGACTTTTATGAATATCAAAAAGCCCACATCCGTAAGGTTCGCAAATTCACAGACGAGCCTAACTTTCAGGACTTTTTACGGGAACATGAAATAGACAAACGCCTAAAATACAACGAATTAAGCTTAGATATTGAGCTAGACGGTCAAGTTTTTGATGACCTGGATTATTTCAAGTCCTATTTCATGGATGTTTATTCCTGTTCAGTTAACGATAAAGACTTTCTCAATGCCATTAGCTATTTTGCCAAGAAAAATTGCTATCATCCTGTCAAACAATACCTAGAAGGGTTAGAAAATGTTCAACCCGTATCTTTAGATGACCTCTCTAGTCGGTATTTTGGCACTAAAAGCGACCTAGACAACCAAAAAGTTAAACGCTGGTTAATTGGTTCCGTAGCGAGGGTTTTGGCCCCCACCGCCGTTGATTTTGCTGCTTCTCTTATTCTTTATGGCCGAGAACAGGGCATGGGAAAAAGCCGCTTTTTCCAAACTTTAGGCGGTGAATGGCATACAGATGATATAGATGAGTTGAAAGGCCGGGACAATGCTCTAAAACAGCATCGTTACTGGATTCTAGAAGTCGCAGAATTTGACCAAATCACTAACAAAAAAGAAGCAGGGCAACTCAAAGCCTGGATTTCTACCAAAACGGACACCTTCCGTGAACCCTTTGGCCGTAAAGCCAAAGCCTACCGTCGTAAATTCGCGATCGCCGCAACAGTGAACGAAGTCGAACTGATTAAGGATGAAACGGGCTCCCGTCGTTTCTGGATCATTGACACCGGCGATCGCCCGATTAACTTTGAACAATTAGCCCAGGAACGAGACGGAATCTGGGCTGCTGCTGTCCAAGCCTACAAAGCAGGGGAAAAATACTGGTTTGACCGTCACGAACTGCGAGAACTACAGGATGCTAATGCCAAATTTGAAGCCTTTGACGATTGGCAAGCCGTTGTAGAGGGTTATGTCGAGCATCAGGCGATCGTCACCACAGCCGATATTTTGCTAGAATGTTTCAAGATTGATCTAGCGGCTCCCGATTACCAACGGCAACAACGGCGAGTCACTAAAATACTAACCAAGCTCAGATTTACCCGCTTTCGGCAAATTTCCACAGCCGATAAAGATGGCAAGCCTATCCGACCGATGTTCTGGATAGCTCCTGATCTGAAGAAAGGCATAGACGAAGGGCAAATTTCCGAGAATGACAGCCTAGAAGATTTTCAAAATTTCACCTATACCGAACCTGCTGCTATGAAATCTGCTGCTAGGTTTGATTTCGCTGAGAAACATAGCAGTGTACCTAGCAGGGGCGCAACGCTAGAGCTAGAGCCAGTTTTGGAGGTCGCTGCTATAATACCTATGACTTTTGACGAAAAAAATAATTTTCAAAATTCGATTTCGGAAGCTCCCGATGACCTCACTGAAGCAGAAGCGATTTCCCGATTAATCGATACCGAAGTAGCCCAATTAAATCGTCCACAACTGATCGCTCTGATCAAACAAGAGCAAATCCGACTCGGATGGGATCAGAACTGGCTTAGTAAAATGCTCAAACTGACCTTTCCCGGACACCGAACCACAAAAACCCTAAGTGACACCCAACTTGTGGAGTTCTACCAATCCCTAACTCTCCGTAATCCCCAAAACGGGAATGGAAAAACCTAATGACTAACAAAAACGTCTCCCAACTCCCGACCAATAGCGACCCCCAGGATAGTGACTGGCTCCTGGGGGCCAGTGGCGATAGTCCCTCTATTTTTCAAAAAATCCCAGTCGGATCATTAACCCCCGCTACTCAAAATAGCGGTAGTATCAAATTTTCCTTACCCGTCAACCAAAATACCGCTCTAACCAGTAGTGGGTATTACTTTACCGATAACATTGCCGCTAATATCGGCATAGATTGTTCAGGATTAGGGATTGGTGAACACATTTCTTGGCTGAATTTAAGCACAAAATTTATTGTTTTTTATGGACTATCAACCGTAAATGGGGTTACTATCCCTACTAATAAAGGTGTTAAAATAAATGCTGATAATTCAATTGATTTTTTTTTGCTAGATGTTAGTCACAACATAAAAATTATCTCTGGTTCCTATTCTATTTACTGGGTACCAGGGCAAGAACCCCCTTCTATCGACTTGACTTATAGCTCAAACAACGACACTAACGATTTATTTTATTATTTAGGGTCTGCTGAAAAAGTCCACAAAACGAACCTAGATGCCACAGGAGGCGAAAAATGGTGACTTCAGAGAGTTGTTTCCAATTTCAACCCCCAGTTTTCCAACGACGTGCATGGGCTTTGAGCCTCCAAAGGCCATAAC
>JBEIFD010000060.1:0-10733 GCA_040382535.1 Merismopediaceae cyanobacterium | reverse complement strand
GAACTCGAAAAAATCCTGAAGGGGTTACAGTCAGTCAATCAAGGAGAAAAAAGATTACTTATTAAAATTTCTCCCGATTTAGATGAAGTCGCAATTACTACGATCATTGATCTCGCTAAAACCTATCAACTATCGGGCATCGTGGCGACCAATACCACTATTCAACGAGAAGGATTAAAAACGCAAATTCTACCCAAAACAGGCAATAAAATCCAAGAAGAAGCGGGGGGACTGAGTGGGATGCCCCTACGTCAACGTTCTACGGAAATCATCCGTTTTATTTATCAACAAACCCAGGGCAGTATCCCTATCATCGGTACTGGGGGAATTTTTACGGCGGAAGATGCCTGGGAAAAAATCACCGCAGGAGCGAGTTTACTACAAGTTTATACAGGCTGGATTTACCAAGGGCCTTGGATGGTCAAGGACGTTTTACAAGGATTAGGAAATAGGTTAACAGACCATAATTTGACTCATATCTCCCAAGCAGTCGGAATTAATGCAGTTTTTAATAAATAGCCGAGTTTTCTCTCAAAAGTCCCTTGGCCGTTTTCAATAGTTTCCATAAATGTCAATGAATTTAGATAAATTTAAGATTTAAAGTAAAGATTAAAACCTAATTTTTTTTCAGATAGCGATAGACTATTGAGGGGTCGCACTTCCGCGATCGCAAGATTCAAACTGAAATACTGAAATAAGGAGCCAAGCTTCCATGTCAGACTTAAATCGTGGCATCATGAAATTCGATGGAGCCGACAAACCCGCGATCGTCGTCATTTCTTCTGTCGTCGTCCTGGGTGGCATTGTTGCCCTAGTCGTTTGGGCATTAAAAGTTGCCTACGTTGTCGGTTAATATTTGCATGATTTAGACTGAGTTTTTAACAACGTAACGGTGTAGGGGCTGAATATATTCAGCCCTATAATTTAATACAGAAAAAATACTCTATTTAAACCAATATCAAAATCTTTTCGGCAATATTAGTTGCGATCGGGATTACAGATAAACGATTCCCTTTTTTGACGACTAATAGTTCTTCTGGTCTAAAGGTTTCTTTGAGCTTATCTAAAGAAATGATCTGGGGAAACGCTCGAACAAATTTTACCTTCACGGTCTGCCAACGGGGATTTTCAGAAGACGATTTGGGATCATAGTAATCGCTCTGGGGATCAAATTGAGTGGGATCAAGGACATTGTTCTCAATCACTTCCATTAGTCCAACAATGCCAGGTATTTTGGTATTGGAATGATAAAAAAACACCGAATCACCGATCGCCATTGTCCTCATAAAATTACGGGCTTGATAATTCCGCACGCCGTCCCAGAGCGTTTGTCCCTCTTTTTTCAGATTGTCTATACTATAGACCTCTGGTTCCGATTTCATTAACCAATAATTCATCGATCTCGTGATTCAAATCTCAGGGTTTTATAACACAACCAATCATTTCCGCTACTCTGGTTCCTTCGGCATTGGGGAGAAAGGATTATTTTTAGTCTTCTCGAACACCCTATTAAGCGATCGCTGAAATCCATTTTGCATTGAAGTAGAGGTAAAGGAAAGCAAGGCCCCAGTCTGGTTTTGCAGAGAAGTCAAGGTCACAGGGGAATTGCGAGAATAGACTGCCAAACTGACGGTAAATAAAAATGTTGTTGTTAATAAGCCGAATCGTTTCATCGTCTCAATCCTCACGAAAACTCCACCATTGCAGTCTATACTAACAACAAATCCAACAATCTTAAGATATTATGGATTCCTTAAGGAACAAAATCTGATTTTAATATTTTATGGAACAGCAAAAAGAAGATGTCGAGATTATAGAAACCTCTGCCCTGTTGATCTGCTACGGCTTCGATCTACGGGGGTTAACGCCCCAGGGCTTGATCGACGACTGGCTGAAGAGCTATTCTCCTCTGTGGATTCGGTGGGCAGTGGTAGAGGCTCTCTATCAAGGTCGTTACAAGGCGATTTCCGTTGAACATTTACTTAACTTTTGGTCACGGCGAGGAGAACCTAGTTTTCGTTTTAGTAGTGAGTTTGAGCGACTCATTACTCATAATTTGCCGAAAAGTTATACAGCAAGCTTAGATTTGACTATTAAATCCAAGGACGACAAAATTGTCTTATCAGTTCCCCCAAAATTTTCCCTACCTAGTTTTCCTTCACCACCACCGTTGTTGGAACCCATTCTTAATCAAGTTTCTAGTGTCATTTCCCAGGATGAGCCACTAGAAGAAATTTTTAGTGAACCTGTTGCAGTTGAGGAGTCAGAAAACCCAATAGAACCCGTCCCTGCGAACGGAATTAGCCCTTTAAAAACGCGGTCAATTCACCGATTTATTCCCGTTTTAGATGAATCGGATCTATTAGGGAAACTGAGGATGGTTGTTCGTCGAGAATTGGCACAAAGTATGGCTTAGCAATTTTTAAATATTTAATCCTGTCCATCTAATTATTCCAAGGGGCGATCATCTGATAGCGGTATTCACATGGTTAAAATATTCCCGATGTTTATAAACAAGGGGTTTAAACCCCTTGCCTGTATCTCATTCAATTGCGATCGCCTTAAATGATATTATCTGCAAGTTTTTCTTTACGATAAAACGAGATTAGCAGATTCAACTGATTGGCGGCGAGGAATTTCGTAGGTTAAAAAATCGTAGGCCAGCATGGTTTGCGGAAAAATTGCCCTGGCTTCTGTCAGTAAATTATCTAGTTGTAGGGCATTGCCTGGGGCATAGCGGGGGCTGAAGTGGGTCATGATCAACTGTTTGCTTTGGGCCGCTAGAGCAACTTGGGCGGCCATGGTTGAAGTGGAATGCAGGCGATCAAAGGCTAATTGGGCATCTTGATGAGCAAAAGTTGCTTCGTGAATCAAAACATCAACGTCCTGGGCCAAGTTAATGGCCGATTCACAAAAAACCGTATCGGTGCAGTAGGCAAATTTTCGACCCGTTTCAGTGGGTTTACACAGATCGCTTCCTTGAATGCGTTTACCGTCGGGAAGTGTAACCGTTTCACCCCGTTTGAGTTTGCCATAGAGCGGACCAGAGGGAATGCCCAACGCGATCGCCTTTTCCACATTAAATCTACCAGGGCGGTCTTTTTCTGAAATGCGATAACCGTAGGCGGGAACGCGATGCTTGAGCAATTCACAGTGGACTTGAAATTCCTCATCTTCATAAACTAAGCCCGCTTCATGGATGGTATGAACTTGAATTCGTTGGGAAAGATTGGTATAGGAATATTTCGCACAGGCTTTGAGATAGTCCGCCAAGCCCGATGGCCCGTAGATATTTACGTCTTGTCCCGTTCCTGCGAGTCCACAACTGGCCAGCAGTCCCATTAAACCGAAAATATGATCCCCGTGGAGATGGGTGATAAAAATACGGGTGAGTTGGGAACTTTTGACATGGCTACGAAGAAGTTGGTGTTGGGTTCCTTCTCCACAGTCAAATAACCAGACTTCGGCCCGTTGGGGGAGTCTGAGGGCTATGCTGGAGACATTCCGCGATCGCGTCGGCACACCAGAACTCGTTCCTAAAAAAGTAATCTCCACAATGGTTAAAGTTACAGCTAAATTTTCTTGAATTTCGGTTTTGTATTGCGGTTTTTGTTGTGACCGACTTTCCTAGTGTAGCCTGATTCAAGGGATTATTCTTTAACCTATTTCCAAGCAAAAGGATAAAATTAAACAGGTCTGATTTTTCTGATCTTTTCCCCTTCTTTCCCCAAAAGCCAATGACAAATACCGCTTCCCCTAAATCCAGTTGGTTTGAGCAGGTACAACAGCGAATAGAAGCCCTTCCCACCCCGAAAACCGAAGAATCTATCATTTTTCGGATTTTAGTGCAAGCCTTAGTTATTGTCGGGATTATTGCGACCGATGTTGCCGCCCAAACGGATTGGAGTCTTTGGGCCGTTCCCCTCAGTATTATTGGGGCTGTTTTTAGTTGGTATCGTCGGAGCTATCGCAACATTACCCTCAAATTTTTACTGGCGATCGCGATGTTGGGGGTTCTCTTTCTTTTCTTGAGTAATCTCGTCGAGAATTTAAACGATAGCCGCACGACCCTCGCAGGATTGTTGGTACAGTTGCAGGTCGTCCATAGCTTTGATTTGCCCCGTCGTAAGGATTTGGGCTATTCAATGGTGATTGGTCTGATTTTGTTGGGAGTCGCGGGAACGGTTTCCCAAACCATGGCCTTTGCGCCCTGGTTACTTCTCTTTTTGGCGATCGCCTTACCTACATTGGTATTAGACTATCGATCGCGTTTAGGGTTAGAGGGTATTGATCGAGGAATGTCTTGGTTTTCAGGAAAAAAAAGACAAGGAAAAATCAGCCAAAAAGTATCTTATCAAACCCTTTATCCCAAACGATTAATCGTTATTTTGGGAATCACTCTCGCGTTGGGAATGGTGTTTTTTGCGGCGATGCCCCGTTTTCCCAGTTATCAACTCCAAAGCTTTCCCGTTGGTGGCCCGACTGATATTCAAGATAGACAATTTAATAATCAAAATAAGGATTTAATTAATCCTGGCTACGTCAAAGAAGGTAAGGGAGGCCCAGGACGAGGGGGAGATAGTCCCACCACTGGGCCAGGCTTAATGGATGATACGTTTTACTACGGCTTTAATAGTAAAATGAATCAAAATTTGCGGGGAACAATGAAACCCCAAGTAGTTTTGCGGATTCGTTCCCAGGCTCCTGGATTTTGGCAAGCCCTCTCCTTTGATCACTACACAGGGCAAGGTTGGGAAATTAGCGGGGATAAAAATATTGAGACGGTTCGGCGATCGCCCTGGTCATACCGATTTGATTTGTTTCCTAATTCTGGCTTTGGAGAAAGTAAACGAATTATTCAGACCTATACGGCGGTCAAAGAATTACCGAATGTGATTCCCAATTTAGCTGTACCTAAGTCGATTTATTTTCCAACGAAAGAAATTGGTTTAGATCAAAATAATAGTCTGCGATCGCCAGTGGGATTGGTAGAGGGTCTGACCTATACGGTGGTTTCTGAAGTGCCTTACCGCGATCGCACCCTTTTAGGACAAGCTTCCCAACAATATAGTGCAGGCATTAAAAAACGCTTTTTACAAATTCCCCCTGAAATTAACGACAGAGTTCGTCAAAAAGCGATCGAATTATTGTCTAAATCCCCTAAACCGATTAACTCAGTTTACGAAGCGGCTTTATTTTTAGCCCAATCCCTCAAGCAAAATTACACCGTCCGCACGGATTTGCCCTATTTTGAGAAGGACGATGATTTAGTAGAAGCCTTTTTATTCAAATATCAAGGCGGTTATCCCGACCATTTTTCAACGGTTTTAACGGTGATGTTGCGCTCTATCGGTATTGCGTCTCGTTTAACGGCGGGTTTCTCTCCAGGTCAATTTAATCCTTTTACGGGATACTATTTAGTGCGAAATACGGATGCTTACGTTTTAACCGAGGTTTATTTTCCCCGTTATGGATGGTTTGCCTTTGATCCCATCCCAGGACACGAATTATTTCCGACTACCTTTGAAGAAGAAGGAAATTTTGGTCTCTTAAAGCGAATTTGGAATTGGGTGGCGGGCTGGTTACCTTCCCCTGTGACGAATTTTTTCAGTTTATTTTTCACGAATATTATTGGAGCTTTCTTTGGCTTTTTAGGTTGGCTCTGGCGTTTTATTTCAGGCAGTTTATTAGGAGCGTTATTAGGATTAATCGGTGCGATCGCGGCGGGATTTTTAGGCTGGCTCGGTTGGCAACAGTTAAAGAATTGGCTTTATCGTCGTCAATTGTCTAAATTACCGCCCATGTCTCGGCTTTATCAACAATTATTAAAACTACTCAAAAGCCAGGGTTATCCGAAAAACTTTGCCCAAACGCCGATAGAATATCTAGACTCTTTACGGGAAAAATTACCGACAGAACGCTTAGAAATTATTGAAGAAATCTCTCTAGCTTATGTGAGTTGGCGATATGGAGAACAGACTCCAAATATTGATTATTTACAAAAACAATTGAATGCTTTAATTCGGAGTATGGAACGGGAAAAATCTCCCTTCTTAAAATTGCTAAAGAGGGAGAAATTAACAAGTTAGATTGACATCGAATAATCAGAATGATGGGCAAGGAGAAAAAGATGATTTTCAACTTTAAAAATCTTGACCCACAATTACAAGTTCAACTTCTAGGCTGGAACTATTCCAAAATATGCTTTATAGCTGGCTCCAAGTCCAGACATGAGAGGCGTTTCAACTTTGAATCCGATCCCATTAAATCCTGAATTATTAGTTCTTGCCGCCAAAAGAACCATTTGTTTGGCAGAAAGAGTTACAGTTGTTCCGTCGATACGATCATCTCCAAAGTCAAATAGATTATTGATTGCTCCTGCGATCAAGGGCATGAGTGATCCGAGTGCGGGGCCTGCGATCCCTGCGATAATTGGTCCAGCACCTGGAATTAATCCTAATGCAAATGTTCCTGCGGTATGGACACCTACAACGACTCTTTCCACATCAGCACGATAAACGTTCGGATCGCCGAAATCACTCTCCATTAAAACAACACCCAAATTAATACCATAGGGCTTCCCACGATATAGCTCCATCAGGTCGGGACGAGCTTCACCAGCGTCAACATCTTGATAAATTTGGCTCAAAAGAGTTGCAGAACGTTCAGGAGTCGAAATACTGAGGATCAAGTAAGGTTCATCAGAGTTTGATGCTTGATCCCAATCAGTCTCGCCGAAGCAATGAAGACCTGTGTAATGCACAATTACATCCCGCAGATCGATCGCTCCGACATCCGACCACCAATAGATACCTCCATTTTGGAATGTATTCGCCCGTCCTCCATCAGCAAAATCAACCTCATCGCTAGTAGGATAGCCGAGATAAGAACGCTCCCAACCCAAACTTTCCCACCGTTTACGGATATCTCCCCATACGGCATTAGCCCCTGTATTAGGAGTCCAATAAATTGATCCACCGTTCTCAAAGTGGTTAAATCGTCCGATACCGTCTGGAGTTGAAGTTTCGCTAGTCACTGGATAACCCATCGGCCCATTTTCCCAATTAAGTTGCGCCCACTTCTGCAAGATCGCTCCCCATACCCCATGCGCACCTGTCCGAGGAGTCCAATGAATGGAAGCTGAACCATTGTTGAAAAAATTAAAACGTCCGTCCCCACGTGATGTTGTCAGTTCATCAGTTGAAGGAACTCCCCATTGCAAACCGCCAAGTTCTAACCATTTGCGATAGATGTCACCATGAATTTCAAATGCGTCACTAAGCTGGCTATTATAACAGATACAAGAACCAGACTTGAAATACCAAGCTCGGTTTTCCTTGCGTTCGATCTCACCAAAAAAGGAAGCTCCGCCAAGAGCATTATATTTTGTCTGAATCGCAGACTCTATCATTTTAGTAATAGTCGTAAAAAAACCAGAAAGAGCTGCTGTCCTGTCAATTCGACGAGTTTTGCTTAGCATATTAGTCTCTGAATGAATATTTTGTAAGTTTCGATGTTTGCAATCACAGCCAAAACAACTTTTAATAGTTGAATAATGATTGAATACAAAATAAACTTTTTTTGTGTGTTTTTTGTGAATTTTCTATAGCTTACAAATATCAGGATTATTTACCAAAAAAAACATAAAATTTGGGTGATTTTTTAAGATTCTACTTCTACTTAGACGTTTTCAGAAGTTATATAAAACTTATTGAGATCTTAACCTACATTTTTTCTATAAGAATTACTTATTAGTCATTTTGCTTTTCTGTACATTGTAATCAAGAAAAGTTGGCGTTGCTGATTTGGGGTATGAATTGTTTCGACCTGTAAATAATTCGTTGATAGCTTATCCTGAAAAACAGTACGGCAAAACTTCCCCTATTACATCAGATACAATCAACGAATTATTTACAGCAAGAATTAACTTATAATCGCAAGTCATAGAGAAAACAAGATTTTAAGAATATTTTGACAACAAGAGATTAAATACCTCAATTAACACGAATATTGTCATAAAAAATAACCTAAAAAGATAAGCTTTTTGAAGATAATTGGAAGAGCTATATTTTTTCTCACTTTATGGTGTCTGTGAAATCAAAACTATTCCTAAATCATTTAACTTCTTTTTTACCTGGTATCAATTCTCTGTTATCTTATCGATCCGCTTGCTTACGCAACGATGGATTAGCAGGTATAACCGTTGCGGCCTATCTCATTCCCCAATGTATGGCCTATGGAGAATTAGCAGGCGTTCAACCTGTGGCGGGTTTATGGGGAATATTGCCTTCTATCCTGATTTATGCTCTCTTTGGGTCGTCCCTCCAGCTTTCTGTCGGCCCTGAATCTACTACTGCTGTGATGACTGCTGTTGCGATCGCGCCTTTAGTCGCTCGTAGTGATGCCAGTTATCCGCTTTATACGAGTGTATTGGCGGTTTTAGTCGGTATTATTTGCCTGATTGGCTATGGAGCTAAGTTGGGATTTTTGGCGGATTTACTCTCTAAACCAATCTTGATTGGATATATGGCAGGGGTCGCCGTGATAATGATTTCGGGACAATTGGGGAAAATTAGCGGTATTAATATTGAATCCCCTACGGTTTTGGGAGAATTTCAGACATTTTTCCAAAATCTGAATCAAATTCACTGGCCAACCTTTGCAATGGGAATAGGCGTTTTAACCTTTTTATTACTGATTCAACGCCGTTTTCCCAATGCCCCTGCACCCCTATTAGCCGTATTAATCGCGACGATGATGGTGGCGATTTTCCATTTAGAACGCTATGGAGTGGTAATTGTGGGAGAAATTCCTTCAGGAATACCCGATTTTGTCAGTTTTCAGGGAATAACATTTAAAAATATTTCTTCTTTGCTGGGTGCGGCTTTAGGGATTGCGATCGTGGGTTATTCCGATAATGTGCTGACGGGACGAGCCTTTGCGATCAATCATGGTCACAAAATTAATGCGAATCAAGAATTGCTGGCATTAGGATTTTGTAATTTGGGAACAGGTTTTTTGCAAGGTTTTCCGGTCAGTAGTAGTGGCAGTCGTACCGCGATCGCCGATTCCTTGGGCGGTAAAACCCAGGTTTATTCCTTAATTGCAGGCTTTTGTGTCGTTTTAGCGTTGTTATTTTTGCGGCCTTTGTTGGCTCTGTTTCCCAAGGCGGCTTTAGGGGCGATCGTCATTTATGCGGCTTTGAAGCTCATTCGAGTGTCGGAATTTCGGCGGCTGCAATCTTTTAAGCGCAGTGAGTTTATGTTGGCGGTCATTACAACCGTTGGCGTATTGGGGACAGATATTTTACGAGGAGTTGCGATCGCAGTTGCTCTGTCGGGATTGGATTTGTTTGCCCGTGTTGCCCGTCCCCACGATGGTGTTTTGGGAGAAGTACCGAATCTGCCTGGATTTCATGATATTGATGATTGGAAAGATGCAACAACCATTCCTGGCTTAGTACTTTATCGTTATGATGCCCCGCTCTTTTTTGCGAATGCCGAACATTTTAAAAATCGGGCTTTACGGGCGATCGCGTCTGAAACGGTTCCCGTCGAATGGTTCGTGGTAAATACGGAAGCCATTATTGAAATTGATATCACCGCCGCCGATATTTTGGAAGAATTACGGGAAGAATTAGTAAAAAAAGGGATTATTTTCGGTTTAGCCAAGGTAAAGCAGGAACTCTATGCCCAATTAAGAAAATCAGGCTTAGTTGATCGCATCGGGACTGAACACATTTATCTCACGATTCACGAGGCGATCGCGGCCTTTGAGACTCGTAATGATTTACATTAAACAGCATCAAAGAGTACGAATAATGCGAGTTTTTTAGATTATTCTAAAAATGGCGATGCCGCAGGCACACTTCGTGACCGCGATTAAAAAAATCCATCCTAAGTCTGATTGCCCAAGGATCGAACGCTAACCGAATCGCTCAAAATTTTATCTAAACGCAATTTAAGCGCAATTTAAACGTAACCTTACATCTCCATGACTAACCCCATTTGGCTGTATGACACCACCCTCCGAGATGGCGCACAACGCGAAGGCATATCCCTATCCTTGGAAGACAAATTAAAAATTGCCCGCAAACTCGACCAAATGGGAATCCCTTTCATTGAAGGCGGCTGGCCAGGGGCAAATCCCAAAGATGTCCAATTTTTTTGGCAATTACAGGAAAATCCCCTCACCCAAGCCGAAGTTGTCGCTTTTTGTTCCACCCGTCGCCCTAATCGGAAAGCCGAAGAAGACCGAATGCTTCAGGCAATTCTATCAGCAGGAACTCGTTGGGTCACGATTTTTGGGAAATCCTGGGATCTTCATGTCATTGAAGGCTTAAAAACCACTTTAGAAGAAAATTTAGCGATGATTTCAGAGACGATCGCCTATCTACGGAGTCAGGGCCGACGGGTGATCTATGATGCGGAACACTGGTTTGATGGGTATAAACACAATCCTGAGTATGCCCTTTTAACCCTAAAAACGGCAAAAGAAGCGGGGGCAGAATGGCTCGTTTTTTGTGATACCAACGGCGGAACCCTTCCCCAGGAAATTAGCCAAACGGTTCGGGAAGTTGTGCAAAAAATGCAGGAATGGGACACCAATCAAAATTCGCCCCAAATTCAAGTATTGATTCATGCTCACATTGACGTGGGAACGGCGGTTGCCATTTCTCTCAGTGCGGTTTTAGAAGGGGTCATAATTATCCAGGGAACGATTAACGGCTATGG
>JBEIFD010000059.1:0-10820 GCA_040382535.1 Merismopediaceae cyanobacterium | reverse complement strand
TTCTGAGTTAACGGCGGTGGATATAAAAGCTTGTCTTGCTTTTGCGGCTGATCGTGAGAAAATATTTTAATCCACAGGATTATGACGTTGAATATGGGCAATCGCGCGGCTGACACTTTCAGGGAAAATCACCACCAAACCCCCTGCTTCCACTTGGGTTAAAGCCGTTTCTAGGGCTTCCGTTTCATTTAAAATAATCTCGGTTGGAACATTGGCATTAGCTTGCATAACCCCTTTCAGGATAAAATCTGCCGCACTTCCCGATTCCCGACCCCGTTTATCATCATCTTCCTTGATAATAATGCGGTCAAAAACACGAGAGGCAATTTCGCCTAATTCCATTAAATCTTCATCTCGGCGATCGCCAGGCCCACCGATGACTCCCAGGCGTTGACCCTTCCAGTTACCAACAAAACCCCCGATCGCTTCATAACTCGCAGGATTATGGGCATAATCTACCAGGGCATGATGAGTCCCCAAATTAAAGAGATTCATCCGTCCAGGGGTTTGATCGGCTGATAAAACAAACGTTCTGAGACCTTGACGAATTAACTCAATATCAACCCCATTGACAAAAGCCGCCAGGGAAGCCGCCAACGCATTAGCAATCATAAAAGGAGCCATTCCTCCCATCGTACCTGGCACATTGATCGCCTGTTCAATTCGTAACGTCCACTTGCCCTCTAGGATCGAGAGATAGCCATCTTCATAAACCGCCGCTAGGCCATCTCGACGCATCTGGTTGAGAATAATCGGATTTTCAGGATTCATGGAAAAATAGGCAACTTTTGCTTTAACGTTCTCCGCCATCGCCGCCACCAACGGATCATCGGCATTAAGGATCGCATAACCCTGGGCACTGACGACTTCCGCGACAACTGCTTTAACCTTGGCCATCTGCTCAATGGTGTTGATATCTCCTAAACCTAAGTGATCGGCGGCGACATTTAAAACTACGCCCACATCACAGGTATCAAAGGCCAATCCAGAGCGTAAAATCCCTCCCCTGGCGGTTTCTAGGACGGCAACTTCAACGGTCGGATCTTTTAAAATAACGCTGGCACTGTAGGGGCCTGTATTATCGCCTTTTTCGACTAAGTATTCATTAATATAAATAGCATCGGTGGTGGTGTAACCAACATTTTTCCCTGTTTGTCGGTAGATATGGGCTAATAAACGAGTTGTTGTTGTTTTTCCGTTGGTTCCCGTCACGGCTAAAATGGGAATCCGCGAAGGCTTTCCAGGGGGAAACAGCATATCTAATACGGGGGCGGCTACGTTGCGGGGCAACCCTCGACTGGGGGCAACGTGCATCCGAAAGCCAGGGGCGGCATTGACTTCAACGATTACACCATCGACTTCTCGGAGGGGTTTGGTAATATCGGGCGAAACGACATCAATGCCCGCAATGTCTAAGCCGATCACCTTAGCGACCCGTTCCATTAACCAGATATTTTCGGGATGAATGTCATCGGTACGATCAACGGCAACGCCTCCCGTACTGAGATTGGCCGTTGCTCTGAGATAGGCAATTTTTCCGACCTCTAGGACGCTATCCAGTTTGTAACCTTGACGAGCTAAGACATCTAGGGCAGTTTTGTCTAGGGTTATCTTCGTCAAAACGTTAGCGTGTCCTTCTCCCCGCTTAGGATCTTGGTTAGTAATTTTGATCAGTTCTTCAATGGTATTCTGGCCGTCTCCAATCACATGGGCGGGAATTCTTTCAGCAACGGCGACGAGTTTACCGTTAATAACTAAAATGCGGTGATCGCTTCCTCGGTAGAATCTTTCAACGATAATGGAACGACTTTTAGATTCCTTGGCGGCGAAATCGTAGGCTTCAACGGCATGATCCCAATCGTTGATGTCAATGGTAATGCCCCGACCATGATTACCGTCTAGGGGTTTTATGACGATGGGATAACCCCCTACATCGGCGATCGCATCTTCAAGATCATCAAAATATTGAATGGTTGTCCCACGAGGAACGGGAATGCCCGAATCCCGCAAAATGGTTTTGGTTCCTTCCTTATCGCAGGCAAGCTCAACGCCCAAAATTCCTGAATTAGAACTCAGGGTTGCTTGAATCCGTTGTTGGTGAACCCCATGACCGAGTTGTACCATTGACCGCGCACTCAGTAACATCCAGGGAATCTTGCGAGCATCGGCTTCGGTGACAATGGTTTCCGTGCTGGGGCCGAGGGAAGAACTGGCGTGTAAATCTCGTAAATCAGCTAAATCTCTTTCTAATTCTTCTAGGGGGTAGGTTCCCGTATCCACAATGGACTGACATAATCGGACGGCGGATCTGCCTGCGTAGCGTCCTGCTTGCTCTTCTACATAATCATAAACGACATTATAAACACCAGGGGTTGAGGTTTCACGAGTACGACCAAAACCTGCGGTCATTCCTGCCAATTCCTGAAGTTCTAGGGCAATATGTTCAATAATATGGCCCATGTAGGTTCCTTCTTTAACCCGTTCTAAAAAGCCGCCCCGATGACCAGGAGAACAAAAATGTTCAATCAAACTGGGCATAATCCCGACTAATCCTTCGTAAAACCCAGGAATCTCATTGGAGGGCTTCTCGGCCAAATCCTCTAGGTCGAGACGCATAACAATCAGTTTTTTATAGCGAATACTCCAATAATTGGGGCCACGTAACGTGAGGGTTTTCAGAATTTTCATGATTGCTATTAGCTTTAGATCCGCGTTGAGAAGCTCAGAATGGCACTAATTATTGTCTATTGTGCGGTTGACACGAAACTGTTCATGGTGAACAATTTGCTTTTGGTTTTTTAGTGCATTAGTCCTTTAAACCATCTTTTGGCTGGTCTTGGCGATCGCGATATTTTTGTGGAGATGATAACCATCGCCATGAGACAAAATATGGAGACGAAGATTGTGTAAACTCAAAGGGGAATTGGGTTCGGATTCTCCCGCGTTAGTATAGGTCAATTCATTGGCATCGACAATGGTGACAGTTCCTTGACCGATAACCTGAATAAGGCCATCCTGTTCAAACAGAGCGCAGGTGTCTTCATCAATACCGATCGCCAATCTTTCGGTATGACCCGCAAAGGCACTCAATAGGCGAGCCATACGGTTCCGATTATGAAAGTGTTGATCGACAATAATTTCAGGAAAAATGCCGAGGCCCATCGCCATATCAACTAAAGCACGGTTGGGCCATTCTCCACTACTACCCCCTGCGATCATGTGGTGTCCCATAACTGCCGCTCCTGCACTGGTTCCTGCGAGACTAATTTCTCCTTTTTTGACCCGTTGACGAATGCGTTCCATCAGGGGCGTATCGGCCAGCAGTCCACAGAGTCGGAGTTGATCGCCCCCCGTCATAAAAATTCCTGTGCAGTCTTCAACAATTTGTTGAAAATCAGGATCAGAACCCTGGATGCGATCGCGGATATCCAAAATATGGATGGACTTAGCCCCCATTTCCTCAAAGATCTGTTGGTAACGTTGACCGATCAGGGCAGGTTCCCGCGAAGCCGAAGGAATGATCGCAATCACCGCATCAGTGCCACCCGATCGACTCCAAAAAGTGTGAAGAATTTCGCGGCCATGGACTTTATCTTCCGCGCCGCCAATAATCATGACGGCCGTTTTGGTGGATGAAGGCATAGGATTCTCAGGAGATTGGGTCTCGATTTGCAACATCATAGATCGGGAATGAGGCTAAAGGGAAGTAGAAATTTAAACTTTAAACAGCGATGCTGCTTAAAAACTCAGAGGACAAAGGGGGAACTGCGGGTGAGCAAATTGACTATCGCTCAAGGATGACGCTAAGACTTGTTTATTATTGCATGATACCTTTAAGGTAGGATCGGTGCTTGTGAGAAAAACTGTCTAGAATTCATCATTTTCTAAGATGCCCAAAACAGTTTTGTGGAAAGATAAAAATACTATTTAAACTTTCAATTCGTCAAAATTTTCTGTGCAAATCGATATTATCACTCTCTTTCCCGATTTTTTTACCTCTCCTCTCCAGTCAGGTTTGCTCGGAAAGGCTTTGGCTAAGGCGATCGCTACCGTTAGTCTAACAAATCCCAGGGATTTCACCACCGATAAACACCATCGTGTAGATGATGAATCCTATGGCGGCGGCGTGGGCATGGTGATCAAGCCCGAACCCATTTTTGCCGCAGTAGAATCTTTGGCACTTTTACCGAAACGGGAAATTATTTTATTAACGCCCCAGGGTGAACCCCTTAATCAGCCTTTATTGCAAGAACTTGTCACCTACGACCAATTAATTCTTATCTGTGGTCATTATGAAGGCATTGATGAACGGGTAAGTCATCTCATTACCAGAGAAATTTCTTTGGGAGATTTTGTGCTGACCTGTGGAGAAATTCCAGCCTTAGCCTTGGTAAATGGCGTAGTGCGTTTATTACCTGGCACTGTGGGCAAAGAAGAATCTTTGAAATTAGAAAGTTTTGAAACTGAGTTATTGGATTATCCCCATTACACCCGTCCTGCGGTTTTTCGGGGCTGGGAAGTGCCTGCGGTTTTACGTTCTGGCAATCATCAGGCGATCGCACAATGGCGGGAAGATCAACAAAAAGAAAGAACTCAAAAACGGCGACCCGATCTTTGGGAAAAATGGTTAAAGAGTAAAAAATTTCTCTAACGCTTTATTAAATGATGTTTAATCCTTTCTCTTACGAGTCTGGATTCAATTTGTATTCGATTAAAGAACTTGTTTTTCCCTGCCAAGTATTCCAGTAATAACTTATTTGTCCTTGTAATTGCGGAAATCGCCCTAACATACAAAAAAACGCATAGGTGAAAGAATTAGAGACACTAAAGGAACGCCGACGCTGATTTTGATAAATTTTGAAGGTCATCAGTCCGTATCCTGCGAATAACCCTAAACTCCAACCATGAGTCGGCCAAATACCCAATAAAGCGATCGCGGGAACGATAAATGCCCAAAGCCAAATATTAAAACCCTGTTTCCGTTCAAAAAGCTTGGGGACATCCCTATGTAAGGCGGCAAAAGACGCAAACGCATAACCCGATCGCATTGTCCGCTTCCACCATTGACTAAAACGGGTCATATCGGCATCATGGAGGGTCATTTCCGCATCGAGACGATAAATTTTCCAGCTTTTCTTGCGTAATCGTTGACAAAGTTCGGGTTCTTCTCCTGCAATGAGATTCGGGTTAAATCCTCCGACTTGCTCTAGGGCTTCGGTTCGCATCATGGAATCTCCACCGCAGGCATTGGCTTCTCCGATGGGGGTATTCCATTCCAAATCACAGAGGTAGTTATAAAGGGTTTTTTCGGGAAAACGTTCTCGGCGACGACCACAGACTACGGCGAAAGAGGGATTTTCAGTCAGAAATTGTTCGGCTTTTCCTAACCAATTTTCGATAATTTCACAATCTCCATCGACAAATTGAACATAGTCAAGCTGGGGATTCACCCCTTTGAGTAGGGTAAATCCTTCATTTCTGGCTCTAGCGGCGGTGAAGGGAATGGTCATGTCTAATTCGACGACTTGTAATCCCAGGGATCGCGCCAGATCAACGCTTTCATCAGTAGAGCCAGAATCCACATAAACCATTTGGGAAGGGTCGAGTTGTTTGATGGCAGATAGCAGACATTGACGCAGGCGATCGCCTTCATTGCGACCAATAATGACCAAACCAGTTGTATTCATGGATTTTACTCAATAGGAATTAATGCCGAAATTTTAACCTTAAGTATCACTAATTATCGAAGACTTTCGGCAATTTTACGGATGAGATATAAGCCTGCGACCGAATTTCCTTGGGGATCTAGGGGAGGGCTATAAATCGCGATCGCGCCTTGTTCGGGAATGATAGATAAAAAGACACCGCTCACCCCTGATTTGGTCGGTAAACCAATCTCCTTGGCAAATTGGGCCGAAGCTTCGTAGAGTCCACAACTACTCATGAGGGTTTGCACTTGTTGACAATCTTCTTTTTTTAAAGGGGGACGCGATCGCACTAAGAGCATTCCTAATTCGGCCAGATCTTCAATATTTCCTGCTAGACAACAAATGTGATTGTAGGTATCCAAGGCTTCTTCAGGATTTTCGAGATGACCATGATGGGCCATTTCTCTGACCAAAGCTTGATTGCGTTCATTGGGTCGGGATTGTACCGAAGCTAACATTTCTTCATCCAGAAATAATTGACAATTCCCCAGTTGATTGAGCCAATCTCGTAATCCTAAACAGCGATCGCGGCTAGTATTTCCAGACAATAAACCTGCTAACCGAATTGCCCCGCTATTAATCATAGGATTGCGGGGAAATCCTTGATCTAATTTTAATTGAATCAGGGAATTAAAGGCATAATCAGACGGTTCTTTTCCTACATAGCCAAAAACCCATTCCTGGCCCTGTTGGGATAAAAAATAAAGGAATAAAAAAGGCTTAATCACACTCATTAATGGAAACGTTTTTAACAGATTACCACTACTAAAAACTTCTCCTTCTAAACGAGTCACTAACAAGGAATAATCCTTGGGATTTTCGTTATTAAGCAGGGGAATATAACGCGGTAAATTTCCTTTTTTAGCTTCGGCGATCGCTTGATTGATCCAGGCTTGCCATTGCTCCCGATCAACTTGCTTGAGTACTTTCATTTTATAAATTTAAATTAAATAAAAAATTGATTTATAACTAAATTAAAGTATGAGCAATAATTAAAAATTAATCTGTTTCAAAATTAACATTTCGATATTTTCAGGACTATCTTCTGCGGATAAGATAATCAGCTTTTTTTTGCCTGTATAATAATCTAAAAGAAGTGCAATTCTTTCTTGAAAACTATCAATTCGTTTTTGAAGAATATCGGGTTGATCATCTACCAAGGAACGCACCAAAGAACGTTTTATCATAGATTTTTCGCTAATTTCTAAATAAACAGCACAGGTGAGCGGCTGTTCTAAATCTTCTAATAAAAAATCCAATTCTTCTGCTTGAAAAGCTGTGCGGGGATAGCCTTCCAAGATCCAGCCCCGTTCGCAATCGGGCTGCACTAAACGCGATCGCATAAAATTAATCATCATCGGATCAGGCAAGAGTTCTCCCTTATTCAAATAGGGTTCCGCTTCTTTTCCCAAAGGATTTTGAGACGCGATCGCCTCCCGTAGAAGATTTCCCGTAGAGATCCCAGGCACTTGAAGACGCTGACTAAGCTTATGGGACTGGGTTCCCTTGCCCGCACCTGGCCCGCCGAGAATAACTAAGCGCATAGTGATTGATTGCTCCTAAACTGACATTAATTATAAAGTTAAAGCAGATTTAACGTCTTTTCTGTATTAAATTCATCGCAAGCTTCCCTTATATCCTATTCTCTAAAGATCCCATTGGGAAAAAAATCCATTCAGTTATCAACGTTGACGATCGAAGGATAGTGCAAAATCAACAATGATACTATACTACTAAGCTCAAGATTAAAGGAGACCCGACCCATTTATACGCCCCCTCTAGCCCGTCTAATAGAACAACTACAACGTTTACCGGGTGTGGGGCCAAAGTCGGCACAACGCCTAGCGTTACATATCTTGAAACGTTCCGAAAGTGAAGTCCAAACCCTTGCTCAATCTATTCTGGATGCCAAAAAGCAGGTCGGTCTGTGTAAAGAATGCTTTCATCTCTCGGCCACTCCCGTCTGCGAAATTTGTCGCAATCCTAACCGTAATAAAAATATTCTTTGTGTAGTGCAAGATTCTAGAGATGTGATTGCCCTAGAAAAAACGCGGGAATACGGCGGAAAATATCATGTTTTGGGGGGAGTCATTTCCCCGATGGATGGTATCGGGCCAGAGCAACTCAATATTCAATCCCTCGTTAAGCGAGTCAGTCAAGAAGGAACCAAAGAAGTCATTTTAGCCATTAGTCCCAGTGTGGAAGGGGAAACCACTACGCTTTATGTCGGACAATTACTAAAACCTTTCACCAAAGTGACGCGCATCGCTTTTGGTTTGCCGATGGGGGGAGATTTGGAATATGCCGATGAAGTGACCCTGGCGAGGGCTTTAGAAGGCAGACGAGAACTGGATTAATCAAGCCAGTTGACTGCAAACAAAAATTTGCCAAGCCTTTAGAAAAGTAATGCTCCCTCAATCCTTATTTCGATAGGTTTTACAGTGATCGCTTTTGTTTCTTCTCAGGCTAAACGGCGATCGCCTCCTCCAATCTCATCCCCACAAAAAGCGATCGCCACTTTCCCCTTTACCTCACAAAAACGATCGCTGTTTTCCCCTCAACCTCCCAAAAGCGATCGCGCTGAAATTGTTCACTTTACGGAAAAACCTGACTTTTTACGGATTTTATTACGTTCCTGTGGATGCCCTGATTACGGCCACTATTCGAGAAGTTTATAGTCTGCGAAATCATGATCGTTACTGTTTTGTAAAGATTGGTTACAGACTAATTCAAGAGAGAAAACTATATTATGAGTAACAGGATTAATCGGTTTGGGAGTGGTGTGCAATGGATAATCGTCTTTTCTTGGCTCGGACTGAGGAGCAAAATAAGTTTCGTCAGGTACTGCAATCGTTTAAGGTCTCTTGGACAGAAAAGCATTTACCAACGTTGAGTAAGCCCTTTCGGAAAGAACCATCCGATGGTGTTAATTCGCCCCATATTTTCTTGCTCTACGGTGAAGGAGGCATGGGCAAAAGTTCCCTCAGTCGGCGGTTAGAGGAGATCACGCAGGCTCAATTTGCCAAGGATTGGCAGGTAGTACGCATTGATTGGGAAGAAGAGCGGGATAAATATCTTGATCTACAGGTGGGAGCAGATCAAATTAAGCCAGAAACGGTATTGGCGGTTTTACAGAAAAACTTGGAGGTTTTGGGCGGGAATTTTAGGGATTATCTCAATGCCAAGCGGGATTTGGAAAAGATTGAGGAAAAACTGGATCGGGAACTACGGGCCAAGGAAGGGGCGGAAAAGTATCGTTCTTTAATTGGTGGGGGTTTGGGTTTGGCGATTAGTGGACTGCGGAAAATGCCAGGGGTAGATCAACTGATTGCATCGGACGAGGCGGCCAAGCAGGTTAAAGATGCGGGAACGGCGGCGTTGGTGGGGTTATTACAGGAAAAGTTGAGTTTAGCGGAACGGAAATTATTTGCAAGTCCGACGGTGCAGTTGGCAGAGGCTTTGGGCAGGGGGTTACGGGAGTTAACGGCAGGGAAACCAACGGTGATTTTTCTGGATACCTATGAAATTGTGGATCGCCCTGATTGTGATTACGTTTTGCGGCAGGTGATTAAGTCGGCGGGAACGAATATTGTTTGGGCGATCGCGGGGCGGGCGGATTTAATCAAAAGTCGGCGGTTGGCGGATCGGCAGTTTCGGGGTTATGAGCAGGATTTTAGTGAACGGCTTTATGGCTATTCTCTAAGTGAGTTTAATGATCAGTTGGTGCAGGAATATTTTTCCCAGGCGATACCGAATCGGGCTTTACCTGCGGATGGGGCGGCACAGATTGCGGCGTTTAGTTTGGGGATTCCCTTTGTGGTGCAACAGATCGCGGAGATTTGGAGGACATCACCAGAGATTGAGTTAGGGGCAATTTTGGATAGATCGCCTCTGGAGAGTTGGGAGGAGTCGTCCCATGATCAGGTGATTCGGGTGACGAGTGAGCGGTTCCTGAAGCATTGTTTTGTGAAGAATGCGCCAGAGGATCTACGGATGATCTGCGCCATTGGGTTATTGCGACAACCAGATAATGATCTGCTGGCGGCGATGTTGCAAGTGGATAATTTCATCGGGGCGGTGGATGGACTCAAGCAGAGGCATTCGTTTATTTTGCTGGCGGGGAAGGGGATTCGACTCCATGACAAGATGGCTGATTTTTTGCGGGAGGCGTTGCGGTCTGAGTCAATTTTGCTCAATCTCCAGCTTGAGGGGAAGATGTTGCGAGAACTGAATGAGTTTGCGGTGATCTCTTTGGAGGAGCAACTGAAGGGTTTACAGGCCAATTTACCCATTTCGGAGTGGTACGAGGATGAGCGGATTACCAATGCCATGTTAAATCTGGTGCATCATCTGTTTTGGTTAGAGGAAGAACGGGGTTGGGCCTATGCTGTGCCGCGTTTTGTGGAAGCTTGGCAATATGATTACCGTTGGGGTGAGGGTTTATTGGAGGTGATTGACGGTTTTAAGGAAAATTTATATCCGTTAGGCCGTAAACGGCTCAAGATTTTTCAACAGGGTTTTAACTGGATTAATCAAGATACCCAAGCAATTTTGGATGAGTTGGAAAAAATCGCACGGCAAAAGGATTGGCTACGGGGGGAAGGACAGGAAGAAAGGGAGGCAATTTTATCTTTAAAACAGGGTCAAATCTACCAAGGGCAGAAAAAATATACGGAAGCTCTTCAGGTTTATTTGTCAGTTAAAGAATAACTTACCCAACCCTTAGACTCTCTAAAAAATAGCCTCGGTAAAGCTCTGAAAAAATTGGGCGATCAACTTGGTTGGCAAGAAAAACCCGATTATCAAACGGCGGTTATTGCCTATCAGCATTCGAGCGAATTAGATCCGCAAAATGATGAGACTTGGCTTGGGCTAGGCTTTGCTTTAGAGAAAGTAGGGAGATTAAGCGATGAACCCCTAAATAAAAAATTCTTTGAAGAAGCGATCGCCAGTTACGATAAAGCCCTGGAGATTGAACCTGATTACCACATCGCATGGAACAACCGAGGCAATTCTTTAGGGTATTTAGGAAGAGAAGAAGAGGCGATCGCCTGTTTCGATAAAGCCCTGGAGATTGAACCTGATTACTACAACGCATGGAACAACCGAGGC
>JBEIFD010000058.1:0-10865 GCA_040382535.1 Merismopediaceae cyanobacterium | reverse complement strand
TTCTATTCAGACGCGATCGCTATCTACCCCGTTGAGATGATCCGTACAAACGAAATGGGGATCGTGGGCGTAAGATAAACGGCGATCGCACTTGAGAATTTTAGGCATAGTTAATCTTTAAGGTCTTCCCCACTCAAGATAACGAATACGAATATTACCATTTTCCTCTGCTAAGGTAACAGTAACCGCTTCACACACTCCCTCACCAATCAGTGAAACATAGACCATACCAATATCTTTATTCTGTTTGGCTGGCCAATCTTCAAGAATCAAATCAGATATTACTTCTTCAATGGGGCCTGACCAGTAATCTGTCATTTGCTCAACCGATTTCTTAAAATCCTCTGGTGAATAAACTTGCTGTGCCTCTTTTGTGAGAAGAACGTGCGCGGCTCTGTAATCGGCTCTGGCGATCAATTTTCCGAACTCTTCTGCAACTTCGATATTAATCGTCACAGCACTTATCCCTGAGTAATTTACAGTGTCTAGAGTAGCGATCGCGGTTAGGAATTTTAGACATGGTAAAGCGAATTAGTCGTTATCCTTTTCGTTTTTTTTATTATCATTGTCTTCGTCTCCATCTTGGTCTTCATCTCCATCTTCATTATCTATATCAGGAGAAGGACTTTTACCGCCGTTATCGTCATAATTAGTGCTAGAAGAAGGCAAGGGAGTGTTATCTTTTTTTTCTTCATCAGAAGCTTTGCCACAGCCCACTATCGTAGTGATTAAAAGTAAAAAAACAATGATTTTAGATTTCATAGTTAAATATCGCTCATTAGCAATAATGATATTATTCTCCATTATCTAATAAACGTGACTAAACTTTAGACATTGAGCATAAAGTTGATGAATCAGCGATCGCAGTTATGCTAAATTATCTATAAAACAGTAAAAAGTTCTAATTTTGCTAATTATGATTGATATTTGACGTAAGGTTGCAATACGTCGTTAAGGAGCGAGGGAAACAGGAAATTTTAGGGTGCGATCGCCGATTGAAATAATTCAAACACCTGACGACAAAAAAAGCGTAATTTTTCACAGATATCCGTTGCAGGTTGATATTTTCCCACCACTTGCCAAGTATCCACCGTAGAAAGTCGCCAAGCTTGCCCTTGATGATTAATTCCCAAAGTTTCTATACCAATCAAACGCTGGGATTGATCAATGGGGTCGGGATGAAAGCGGATTTGAACCAGAATGCTCCGACTTTGGAAACGGGGACTCCAGCCAGGAAGATGAAAGCCAATATCAATGGAGTGGGGATCAACCGACTCCCGTGTATCTCGATCATTGAGCCAGGGTTTTAAATCTGCTCTAGCATCGGGAAATTGGGATTTAAACAAATGGATAATAGCGGCAATTTTACTAGCAGTTTCGAGTCCGTTGGCTTGCTCGGCGGCGTTCATGCTCAATCTCCTGGCTTTTTTGGGGGGGTTGAAGAACGGTTGACTTAGAATAATGGCACAAAGAAGATTTATATTGTTAAAAATGGCTGATTTAGCCAGATTTAAGGGAGTCTTTGTTCCACCTCTACATAAATATTACAACCCAAAAAGGGTAGAGGATGCTGTATTCTAAGACAGATTTTAAAAAAATTGGTTGATAAATAAGGATAGCAAAACTTCGTGAAAATTACCGACAAGACTGTAGACACGGGCAAACTGGAATGGTTTTATCGAGAAGGGGTTCCTGAAACTCCGAACCATAAGCCCCCCGTCTTGCTTTTACATGGCTTACCGTCCCAAAGCTATACCTGGTTACCGATTCTGAACCAGTTAGCGGAAAATGGCTTTCAGGCGATTGCGCCCGATTGGATCGGATCGGGATTGTCGGATAAACCAGAAAAACGAGATTTTGCCTACACGCCCCAGGCTTATCTTGAAGCATTAACGGATTTGATTAATACCCTAAATCTTGACCGTCTGAGCATCGTCGTTCAGGGGTATCTGGCTTCTGTCGGTATTCAATATGCCCTACAAAATAGCGATCGCATCGAAAAATTAGTCATTCTCAACACCCCCCTAACACTAACCGCCAAACTGCCCTGGCTCATGACCCAATGGACATTACCCTTTGTGGGAGACATGGTGACCCAAGACCCTTTATTGATTGACCGTACCCTAGAAGGAGGCAGTGGATTTGTGGTAAAGGATGAAAAATTAGATGTTTATCGCCGTCCCTACCTGAAAACCTCCGCCGTTGGACGAGCCTTAATGATAACGACGAAAAATCTCAAGTTAGCTAAAACCATGCCAGAAATCGAATCAGGTTTAAAAAGTTGGTCAAAACCTGCCCTAATTATTTGGGGAATGCTCGATCCTTGGCTTGCATCTGAACCTGTTGAACAATTGGTAAAAACAAATGCTCAATTGGAATTGATCAAATTACCCGAAGCGAAACATTATCCCCAAGAGCATTGGCCCGAAGAAATTGGTGAAGTTCTGATTCCCTTTCTCCGTCGGCAAGTCGTGTAATTAGTCGAACTATTTTAGATAGCCTTAAAATTCGATTCCAGCCTGAGCTTTAATTTTTTGTTCTCGAAAAGGATGTTTAATTAATGTCATTTCGGTTACTAAATCGGCAACTTCAATTAACTCTTTTGGTGCATTGCGTCCCGTTAAAATAAGATGGGATTCTTCAGGTTTTTCCGCTAATCCTGCTAGAACCTCTCCGACTTCCAAATAACCCAAGCTGAGAGCAATATTAATTTCATCCAATAACACTAATTTAAAGTCAGGATTGCGAATATAGCTCAAACTTTTTTCCCAGGCGGCTTCAGCTTTTTCCTTGTCCCGTTTTCGATCTTGGGTTTCCCAGGTAAAACCTTCTCCCATTGCATGAAAATCAATTTGTTCTGCCCAGGGACTAAACGCCGCTTTTTCAGCAGGTTCCCAAGCTCCTTTGATAAATTGAACGATCGCCACTCGAAAACCATGACCCAAGGAACGCAAAACCATCCCTAGGGCGGCAGTCGTTTTTCCCTTACCCGTGCCAGTATGAACGATAATTAACCCTTTATCCGCCGACCTTTCGGCGATGCGTTGCTCTTGAATCTCTTTGCGACGTTGCATTTTAGCTTGATATTGTTCGGAGGAAAGGGAGTCTGTCATAATAAATTCTCAGGGATTGCTTTTTTCCTATTGTAAACTTTTGGGGAAATGATTTTCAAAAATCTTATCTGCATTAACCGATACTTTTATCTCTATTGATTATAAAAATTCCTATGATGATGGCTGTTTTATTAGTAATTTTGTTAATCGCTAATTTAGTTTTTACCAATATTTTCGTTGGGTTTCCTGTTAACTTTTTTCATTTACTAGGCTCTTTGTTTTGGTCAATTTTGGGAATTACATTTTTAGCGATTTTGAGTTATTTTTTTGGGGAATAATTTATTTACTCTTCATTTATTTTTTAAGACATATCGCGATCGCGTCTCTACTGGTTAGACTGATCAGTGATCGCTCTTATCTTGACTATAATAAAATCAAACCAACCCTATTAAAAAAAGGTGTAAACTTATGCAAACTCAGACAAAAATTACTTATACACCCGAAGAATATCTGGCGATCGAGATTGCCTCAGAGACAAGACATGAATATATTAACGGAGAAATTATTTCTATGGCTGGTGGTACTCCTGAACATAATGAAATTGCGAGTATTCTAAATGCCACCCTCAGAATTAACCTCAGAGGACAACCCTATAGTATTTTTATTGCCGATCAAAGACTGTGGATTCCTGACAAAAAACTTTATACTTATCCTGATGTGATGATCATTCAACGCCCAATTCAATTACAAAGAAGCCGAAAAGATACTGTTACAAATCCTCTTCTAATTGCAGAAGTGCTTTCTCAATCTACTAAAAGTTATGATAAACAGGAAAAATTTGCAGCCTACCGTACCATTCCCAGTTTTCAAGAATATCTATTGATTGATCAATATACTCAGCACATTGAACACTATTCAAAATCTAATGTTAATCAATGGATTTTTAGCGAATATAATAATCCAGAAGATTGTATAAACCTGACATCAATTAGTTGTGAAATTTCCTTGCTAGAAATATATGATGGAATTGAGTTTAAAACCAACTAATCTAACTTGATTAAACGGCGATCGCACTAGATTTTTTAAGAAATTAGACAATAAAATCAATCACTCTAAAATTTAAGTTTCTTTAATCGCAAAAAGCTCCTCTAACAAAGGGGTTAAATCATTATCTAAACGACCCGAACGAATCAATTCAGCATAGGTATCTGATTCAATATTTAATAAATTCTCCTCTAATTTTTCTATCATAAAAGAGTCTAATTGGGGATGTTTTATTTGTTGCTGAATTATTTCAGCTTCAATTAATAATAATTGGCTTTGGATTAAGTCTCTTTTCGATTCACACAATTCTAAATTTCTATCTCTTGTTAAGATTAATTTATCTAGATATTCAATCACTCGCTTGAGAGCAGACTGACGTGCTAACAACTGAGAATACTCTTTGCTCAGGCGTTGATCTCCAATTAAATTAAATTTTTCGAGCATCCATTGCATCGTCAAACCTTGGACTAAGAGAGTAAATAAAACCACTCCAAAAACCGTATCAATAATTTCTTGACGTTGAGATAAAGCGGCAGGAACACTCAGAGCCAAGGCAACCGAAACCGATCCTCGCAATCCTCCCCACCACAGTACAGTTTGTTCGGGCAGACTAATCTGAGAATTCGCTAACTGATTACTGAAACCACCGAATCCAAAAATGGTAACGAAACGAGAAAATAAGACCGCAAGAATGCAAACAGCAATCACATTAAAATTATCTGTGAGGTTAGATAATTTGACCTGATCTCCAATTAATAAAAAGACAATTGAATTAACAAAAAATGCTAAGAACTCCCAGAATTCTGAAACTAATAAACGAGTTCTAGGACTCATGCCGATGCGAGAACCAAAGTTGCCCAAAATGATCCCAACAGTGACAACCCCAATTACCCCAGAACCCCCTAATTCTTCGGTGATTAAATAGGTCGCGTAGGCTGATACTAGGGTTAGAGATTGTTCAACTAAGGGCAGATCAAAGCGTTGGGTTAAATAGGAAATTCCAAAACCGATCGCGCACCCCACACCGACTCCAATTCCCACAAAACTCAGAAAGAGGGGCAAAATAATAGGAAGAGAAAATAATTCCTTTCCTAATGGCAAACTGACTAATAAAACAAAGGCCACAACGGCAACGCCATCGTTAAATAAACTCTCTCCTTCCATCAGAATGGTGAGTTTTTTACTCGCTCCTAATTGGCGAAAAAGAGCCACGACAGAAACGGGGTCGGTAGTAGAAAGACTTGCTCCCACTAACAGCGCGGTAGGAAGCGTTAAATTGGTAAATTGACTCAATCCAAAGGCAATAACTAAAATGGAAATAATCACACCAAAGATTGCAAAGAGCATGACGGGAAACCAATTGGATTTGAGTTCTCGCCAACGCACATTCCAAGCCGCTTCAAATAATAAGGGCGGCAGAAAGATTTCTAATATTAATTGGGGCGATAAATTAACTAATCGCACATTGATAAAAGCCAGTCCTAAACCGACAATTACGAGTAAGAGGGTATAGGGAATTTGACGCACCCAAGGAACAATCCGTGAGACAGTTGCGACACTAAGAGAAACCGATAAAACAACAACAAATTTTTCTAGACTTTGTTGAATAGCCGCATCAGCCGCCGATTCTAGACTCATGGAATGCTCCCGATTTGTGTAGGCCAGACTAGAATATTTTAAGTTACATAGTGCTATTTTTAGGAGATTGACCGCGATGCCGCCCACTGTTCCCCTGTCGGCTCCTCCCCTCAATTGGCAGGACTTGCCCCTGTCTAGTTCCCCTAATTCGGCTAAATTGGGTCAGATTAAGGGTTATTTAGATATTTTAATGTTGGCTTTAGCGTCCCTTACTCCTTTGGAAACAGTGGATTTGCATAATTCTGTTCAGGAACTTCAGTTAAAATCTTTGCGAATTCCGTCTGCCGTCAATGTTCCCCTTTCCCATCCCCAACAATGGTGGTCTGATACGGAAAATATTTCGGTGGAAGAGGCGCGATCGCTGGTAGTGGTTATTTGCCATTTAGCGCGACGTTATCAGGAACTTTTGCGACGGGCGGTTACTTTGATGGAACAAATGCAGGAACAGGGTAAAGATCCTGCTCTAACAGCTTTGTTGGGAGAATACTTAAACAATTTTCAGGCAGTATATTCTCCCTATCGCTTGGCAGTCGGTCAATCTGTTTGGAAAGAATTACAACCATTTGCCTTTAAACTTTTAATTGATTTACTGTTCTATAGTGCCACCAATGGCCATCGTCGGTTGTGGTTAGTATTAGTAGAGTAAGCTGTAGGATTAATCCATGAAACTGTTCGCCCCCAAGGTTGCGCTTCAACGCTATACTCCTCCGACCTGCACCCTCGAAGTGCGAGAAACGCGATCGCGGTTGGGGGAAAAAGACCCCACCCCTAAAAATGGACGCTTTACCCTTTATTTTGATGATCCCCGCTTACCCGAAGAAAAACAGGTGAGTATGGAAGGAGATCGGGAACAATTAGACCGATTGTGTGAAGTGGTGAATAACTACGTCCAGAATTTTTTAGAGCAGACCTTTTCCCAGGGATTAGATTGCCCAGAATCTCCCTGTTATAACGCGGCCAAGGAAACCATCCTTTTCGCTCCTTCCGACTCCCTTTCCCTCGCTCCCAAGGGATTATTGACCCATATCTTTTGTTTTGGCTTATTAGAGAGTGTTTCTCTGCCCAATCCGATGATGGAGTTGAGTACTTCCCAATTGTTCGATCTCACCAATGCCCTAGAAGCCTATGGACAGGACGTTCTTCGTCAAAATAACGCCAAACCTGCGGAAAAAAATGTTGGGGATTGGATGGGAACCGCCTTAATCAGTCTAGTGGCGATCGGTTTAGTGGGAATTGGCTTAAAGGTGATTCAGAACAATGATCAACGGGTTGAATCTCTGTCCCAAATACCGCCGATTAAAAGTCAATTTAGCCTAGTGGAAGTGTTACCGCCTGTTCCCCCTGCACCTTCGGGAAAGCCTGTTCCTAATCTAAGTTTGGCTCCTAAATTATCGGTGCGTGATCCCCTGCCTGCTCCTGGTACGGTTCAAGCGATCGCCGCACCTCCCCGCAATTCGACCGTTAATTTGGCTATTCCACCCCTGAGAGTTTTGCCCCCGAATCCTATTGTTCCTCCTGCTCCTCCTCAGATAGCGATCGCGTCTCTCAATAATACGGGTTCTATAATAGCTATTCCATCCGCTCCTGCTAATAATCAAGCTTCTTTGCCCATTCTTCCCTCCAATAGCGGATCAATGGTCGGTCTAACGGCTCCCCCTCTCCCTTCCCAGTCTTCCTTATCTTCCGTTTCCCCCCCTCCTTCCCAACTGCCACCGCCTCTATCTGCGATCGCTGACCATAACTCCCCTCAAAATCAATACAATTTACTCGACACCATTCCCCAGGTCGCCGAAGCCCGTCAATACTTCCAAGAAAGATGGCAACCTCCTAATGATTTGACCCAAACCTTGGAATACCAACTGCTGATTAAACCCGATGGCTCCCTCGATCAATCGATTCCCCTCGGAAAAGCCGCTACCCTATATTTGGCAAAACTTCCCCTGCCCGCCCAGGGAACCCCCTTTCTCAGTCCCCTTAGTACGTCTGACGAACAAACTCTACGCTTGGTCTTGAGTCCTAATGGTCGGGTGAGGACTTTTTTAGAATAGATTGAAATGTTAAACTAACTCAAACAAATTCTTTTTTAATTGCCTGTCGTGGTCACTAAATCCTCTAGCCAGTTTCAAGAAAAATTTCAAGCAGGAAAACGCGCCCTAGAACAGGGACGGTATCGCCTCAGTGTGGAAAACCTAGAAGAAGCTATCCAGCTTGTGACTTTAGGCTCCCGTGAAGGGGGTGAAGCTCAATTATGGCTGGCCATGGCCTATCAGGCGGCGGGCAAATTAACAGAAGCCACGAATTTGTGTCGTAAGTTAACGCGACATCCCGATGGGGAACTACGAAAACAGAGTAAACAAGTTCTATTCATTCTTGAAGCTCCCCAATTGACTCGTCCCAAGGAATGGATGACCGAAATTCCTGACCTCAATCAAGTGGCGACTAATCATTCACCTTCCATTGTGCAAGCCGCAAAAAATCGTCGCAAATCCGTGCCACCGCCTCCTGTGATTCGCTTTGAAGATACGAGTAAAATCAATACCCAGGATAATGGCTTTATTGTGGTAATTTTATTATTTCTTCTCTGTTTGTTAGGTGGAATCATTTGGTTGAGTTAACTTTTAAGCAAATTTATTTTTAATGTTACACAAAATTCGCGATCGCTCCCAGAATAGGGAATTGTAAATCGTCTGCTTTAGCCAGTGCTTCTTTCGTTGAAGATTGACTGGTTTTATTGACTCCAATTACCATTATCATACCATCAGTACAGGCACTGATAAAGTAAACATCCGTTGTTTGGTGAAAATGGGGAAGATCGTAAATGACTAAATCAAAATTTTCTTGAAATTCTGAAATTAAATATTCCATTTTTGGAGACCAGAGGCGTTTCGGGGAGGTCGTATCTTCTTCTCCATTAGTAATAAAGTAAAGATTTTTATGATTGGGATCTTCTTGAATCACACTTTCTAGACTAACATCGTGGGTAAGTAGATAATTTAATCCTTTTTTTCCCGTTAGGTTGAGCCATTCGCCAATTTTTGAATTATTTTTATTCGTATCCACAAAAAGTACCCGTTTCCCTTGCTCGGCGGCTGTAATCGCTAAATTAACTGCAATTGTTGATTGTCCATCCTCGGCTTCAACGGACGAAATTGCCAGCGATCGCAGAGAAGGATTCCGATAATAAAAACAAAGTTCCGTATAAATATCATCAAATACCGTTGCAAAAATCGGCCAATTATCTTGGAGAGGAGGCTCCTTTAAAGATTCTTTATCTTGGGTATCTGAAGTTTCTAATTCTTCTGAAGTTTCTACTTTTTCGGAAATTTCTAATTCTTCTGGAGTTTCTACTTTTTCGGAAATTTCTGGAATCACAAGCGAAATATTCTCCATCTCAACGCTCTGGTATTTTGGAACTTTTCCAATCACGGGTAAACCTAAAATATCTTCAATATCATTGGCTGATACAAAAGCATTTTTTTGTTTTTCTAATAACAAACTGAGCAAAATACCGAAAATTAATCCCCCTCCTGCACCCGCCATCAACATTTTTTTGCGATCGGGTGGCTCTCCTATGGGTTTACCATCCGCATCTAGAGGAATTTGTGGCTTAGAGACCAGTTGCCAGGGAAGTTCTTGAGCAGATTCCACTTTCAAAGTTTCCCGTTGAATTAATAACTTATCTAATACATCCTCTGTTAATTTAATTTCTCGTTCAAGAGCAGTGTATTGATTAGTAATTGTGGGTAATTTTTGAATTATTGTATTGAGCTTTTGCTCTTGTATCGTAAGAGAGGGGAATTGGGACTTTAGAGCTTTAATTTGATTCGTTGTGTCAATAAATTGTTCAATTAATTTTAAGCGAGTAGCATCTTGAAAACTCGCTAGAAGAGGTGAATTACCTGAAATAGTGCTAGAAAATTGCTTGAGTAATTCGTTTGTTCTTTTTTTCAATAAATCCTGAACAATTTGAGATCGAGTTTCTAAGGCGATGATTCTCACGCTCTTCTCGGTATAAATTGACTGATTATTCGCTAATTGAGACTGGATATCCAACAACTCTTTCTGGAGAGAAACTCTTTCTGGGTCTTGGTTCAAAGACGCGAGAACTAAAGCATCCTGAGCAGAGATGCCAAGCTGTGATTCCAGGGTCGAGGCCAAGGTTGTTAGTGAAGTCAACTGATCTTGTAAAACAGATTTTCTTTGGGTCAGCGCATCCAATTGTTGGAGCAACTCATCATTTCTAGAAGCTGGATTAACGAGTTCATATTGTTCACGAATTTGTTTTTGTTTATTTTTTAAATTATTTAAAGTATTTTGTAGAGGTGGTAATTGTTTATCAATAAATTTAACCCCTGCTTTGATGCTCGTTTCTCGATCTTCAGCACTATATTTAACAAAGGTCTGGGAGGCGATGTCTAAAACGGCTTGAACCTCCTGGGGATCTTTTCCTGAGTAGGACACAATAAAAATTTTCGTTGTCCCACTGGATGGAGATTTTACCCATTCGACCACAAAATTATTGCGTAAATCACTCCAAATAGCATCCACTGTTCGATTGGGAAGTTTTTTGTGTACATCTTCTGCAATGCGACGAGTCATACTTGGACTTTGTAAAAAGATTAAATTGGTAGGATAATCCAAGGCAATTAAATCTTCCTGGGGAATTCCTCCTGTTCTGGTTAGGGTTGAAGGATTGGTTAATCTCGCGGCGGCGGTAATCGGTTCTACCAACAAATAGAAGTTACCCCTATAAGTTGAAGATTTGGAAGAAGAAAGGACTACGGCGGTTGTCGTCGTTAACAGGGTCGTGCTGATAATTAACCAGGATTTACGCAACAAAATACGGAGATAAACCCGTATAAAACTTTTCTTTTTCGGGGGGGGGTTAACTTCTTCTGTCTCTATTTCTGCGATCGCGGGTAAAGAATCGTTTGTTGTCACAATTATACGTTTTGCTCACATCCAATAGATCTAGATTCAATAATAACACTCAGTCCTAGAAAGATAGCACTTACAGCCGTAAAAAAAGGATAAAATAAACCAAAAAAAGCTTCATTTTTTACTGAAGAGTAAATTTCAAGAAGAAACAATACAGTAGATAATTTTTTTATGCAATAACGAGAATGTTCT
>JBEIFD010000057.1:0-10882 GCA_040382535.1 Merismopediaceae cyanobacterium | reverse complement strand
CTGCTCCTGAATAAGTCGAATACTTTTCAAAGACAACCAAATAATCTTCCCAAGAGCTGCTCATAAATTCAGCTTATTTTATCATGAGAATTTTGACTAACTAACTAACTAACTAACTAACTAACTAACTAACTAACTAACTAGATTTTGTCTGTTGCTCCCGAAACAATTGGCTAGTTTTGTCAGATTATTGCTCGGCAACTTTAAGAGTTTCTCTTATTTTTTAAAATCACAAACTTTTAACTTCAAAACTAGGTTCTCAATTCAATTTGTGAGAAATGCGGGTTAACCGCGAGTAGAATTTGCTTATGTAGCTTCATATTCTTACTTTTGCTTAGATTGTATTATTGACGCTTAATCTAAACGTTTTTTAAAAAATCATCATCCAAATCGTAACCCAATAACTGCGCCATCGATTTTAATCGAAAATTACTCGGTATGCCTTGAACTTTTAGCCAATCAGAAAGAACAAAAATCTTATTCATCATAAAAATTTCCAGAGCTTCGGGATTATACTGAATGCCCTCAGAACGATTAAACTGATGAGGAACTAACATCGCCGCATAACGGGCAAATTCTCCCGCTTTCCAGTCTAATAAAAAGGGAAACCAGGGATAGACAGAATCTAAACGGACGAACCAAAGCCGCACTTCAGGAATTTCTGATAATTCGCGGGGATCACCTTCTTCACGGGGAAAGTCAATTTTAAATTGAATGGTTTGCTCATGATCGGCGATCGCGTTTTCTAATAACCATTGCTCAACGCGATCGCTAATAGGAGAAAGATTTAGGGCTTCTAACTGGGTAGAATTTAAAGAGATAATGGTCATTGAATATTTCTTAATTGAAAGTTCCCCAGAATTGGGGGATTTAGGGGGTATTAAAAATTTTAAGGTGTTTTTATATTAACGCAAGGGTCTCTGTAATTGCATTTCCAAAGACTGATCTGAGTCAATAACTAAACCCATCGTCTGAGCTTGTGCGGGAAAAGAATTATCCATTGGAAAATAAACCCAATGACTATGAAACGGTAAATTCCCTAAACTCTTTTCGTTCTGAGTTAACCAGATTAAAGGGACTTTATCGGGAACTGGATGGGAAATTGGCTCATTAAAATTAACGCCTGCTAGGTCTTCTAAAACCGTGCGTGTGCCATGAACAATGCCATTTTGAGCCGTCCAGAGTTTAACATTCAACTGGGAACGTAAAGCATAAAAATAGAGCGAAGCCGCCGCAATAACCGCTTGTTCAAAGGTTTCCGAGTCCCAAGTCGCGCCACTATCTAGACAGATCATCACATCCTGTCCCCCCGTCACAATTTCCAGTTCTCGCACCCGAAAGTCATCGAAACGCGCACTGGTACGCCAATGGATTAAACGCATAGAATCCCCATAACGATAGGGACGCAGGGTTTTGGTAATGCCTTCCGTTGAGGCGAGATAACGGCTATCGCTTTGCAGTTTAGGGCTTTCCTCCTGACCGATCGCATCGACCAGAGGACATTGCAACAAAGAGAGAACCTGGGGATAAACGATCGCCTTAGCGAGAACCGTTTTCTGACGGCGACACCAGAACAAACCTAAAGGTGTACCAGTGCGTAACTGAACCGTTTGCCAATGATAAATGCCCCGTCGTTGGGTGGGTAAATAATAGGCCCAATCATGCTGGTCATTAGCAGAAATTTGCTCGATCGCCGTTCCCTGGGGTTTACCGAGGGAATCAGGCAAAATATCCCAAAGTTGCAATAGGGTTTTCGGGGTTTTACTGCGATTTTTTACCGCTAATACCACAGTCAGATCTTGACCCGCACTGACTGGCTCAATCGGTAAACGTTCTAACACCAGTTGACGAAGCGATCGCACAGGAATCACCGCCGCTATGGCCAACAGAGCAAAAATCAATCCACTCAGAACATAGAGCCAACCCGCCATCGTATTAGTAGCCGCCCCAAAAAAGCACAAGGCAAGAACGGCCAGGAGACAACCGCCATAAGCAGGCGTTGACCAATGGTTTTCTAGCCAATCTAGGGGAGAAAAACGAGATTTCATGAAATCACCAGATCCATTAACGTCCTAACAGGGATTGAACGGACTGGAATGAAAAACAAACAATAAAACAAAATAATGATAACCGTACCAACTTTTCTCTACAGAAGTAGAAAAACTAGTCGAAATAAAACAAAGTTACCAACTTGCGTTGATCCTCTGCTTCCTGACAAGTTTGAAGGAGCGTATCGCTCTCATGAAACGCAAAACAAATTAACTGTTGGCAACGAGAAACAATTTCACGATTACACAACGCACTGGCTTCTCCCAAAGACAAGGAATCATGTTCAGGATTTTCCACCAAATGTATGACCTGTTGGAGTTGCTCCTGGGATTCCCTCGGTTGACGTTCCAAACTCTGGGGTAAGATAACCGTCAACAAATTAGGATCGGCTCGCATGGCTCCTTTAATGGCCGCAGAATTCGTTCCTGCTGAACCAGAAGTCATGAGACGATTTCCGCCTAAAACTAGGGCATAACTCATCATTTCGATTAGCTGTTGATGGGTTATGGGGACATGACGAGAGCCAAGCAAGGCAACTCGTTTAGAACCCGTTTGCTGAATGGCAGCTAGTTCCTGGGCGAGGGTATCAAGGGTAGGGATATTTACGACTTGAGTCAAAGACGTTCTCTATAAAGGCTGAGTGACCGAAAGTAATTGTAGCAAACCTAGCCGATAAGTGAAACGCCCAACGTCAGAATTGCGCTTTTTTCTCTTAAAAGTTAACAATGTCTCTTGCTTTTGACGAGAAATTTGTATCCACGCTAGAGAAAAAATGAGGATGGGCAGTTGGCGAAAAATATTGGGCAAAGCTTGTCAGGAGAGGACTTGTGAAAAGCTCGAATTACCTGTGGCAATAACAAATAAATGGTTCGGTTAACGATAATGCTCTACGCGATCGCCGAAGAAAATTTTTAAATCGTTAAAATCATTAAACTAAAGCTTGTTTTCTTTTTTTTTAATTTTAATCTTTACAAAGCAGCATTAATCTTTACAAAAAGGATTTTTTTATTTTACTTTCGTATGCAAAAATTCACCTAAAACGTTTGAATTGCTTGAATTGATTGAAAATACCTTTAAATCATTACGAAATAATCTAGGGAGTATTCTTTAAAAAAAGCTTTTTGGGTAGATTATTTTGCTAAAAATCGATTTAATCAGATATTTTGCCAAAAACATCCTAGCGAAATCAAGCTTAAATAATACAGATATGGCGAAACTATTGATAATAACAGTAGTTCAAAGCAATTTTTAATACAGAATGAGAAAATTTATTCTCTCTGTTTCCTCTGTTCTATATTTTAAAAACATAATTAGAAAGTTGAGATAAGATTGGAGGTATTAATAAAAAACTGCTTGATTAAAAAAAAATATCATACATTGTTTTTCTATGGCAAAACGATCGCTTTACGCATCCCCCTCTGGGATTAAACAGGCGAAAACGGCCTTTAGTCGCAAGGGTTGGACTCAAGAAAACCTCGCTTTTGAAGTTAATCTCAAAACTCGGCAACCGATTTGGAGATTTTTTACGGGAAGACCAATTGAACGTTATATTTTTGTGGAAATTTGCTCTATTTTGGAATTAAATTGGCGAGAAATTGCAGAAAATCCCCCTGATGATATTCCAGAATACGATGAACATGGGCTACCTGATATTGAGTGTCTGGTTCAACAGGTGCGATCGCAGCGTCAGGATAAAATTGAAGACCAATGTGGAACGTTAAAATTATTAGATATTAACCGTCCCATAAACCTAGACAAAATTTATATTGAGATAAATCTATTAGAAGAAATCCCCTCCCAACAATGGCTGGAGTTAGCACAACTGCAAAATCTGACTCCCCAGGAATTTCAGTCCATCGGTTTAAATGAACTATTTCAACGATGGATCACAGGGAGAAAACTGGTAGAAAATTATAACAAAATCAGAATTTTAGGTAATCCAGGCACAGGAAAAACAACTTTCTTACAACATCTCGCACTCCAGTGTAATCGGGGAATTTTTATGGAGAATCGAGTTCCCATTTTTATTACCCTCAAAAGTTTTGTAGAAGAATCTAAAGAGACAGGAGAAGTTAGCGTTTTAAATTATATTCGTTCTGAAGTTGTGGCTTCTAGTATCACCAATCTCTCTACTGTTGAAAATTTACTTTGTGAAGGTCGAATTTTATTATTATTAGATGGCTTAGATGAAGTTTTAACGATTGATACTAACGCCGTTTATCAAGAAATTAATCGGTTTACGGAAAAGTATCATAAAAATTTATTTATTATTACTTGTCGAACGGCAGGAAAAATTCATAATCTTAATGGATTTATCGATGTCGAAATTGCTCCTTTTACTTCTGAACAAATTACTGAATTTTCCCAAAAATGGTTTTCCACATTAATTAAAAATCCGACAGAGGATACTCATCAACAGGCAGTTCAGTTTATTCAATTGTTAGATTTGCCCGAAAATTTGCGATTTCGTCAGTTAGCCGCCACACCGTTATTTCTTCATCTAGCGTGTTGGATTTTTGTTCATCAAGGCCAATTTCCTGGCTCAGAAAGTGAATTTTATAAGCAATGTTTAGACCTATTACTAGGTAAGTGGGATGAAATTCGAGGCGTTCAACGAGATAGTATCAGCCCAGAGCTTGCGCTACCTCAAAAATTAAAACTTCTAAGTGAAATTGCCATAAAAACCTTTGAGCGGGGAGAATATTTTTTTGAAAAGCGAACCATTGAGGAATATATCAGTGATTATTTATATCAGTTATCTGATGCTCCGATAGATTCTGAAGAGTTACAACTAGCCAGTGAAGATATTCTCAAAGCGATCGCATTACAGCATGGACTATTTACGGAACGAAGCAGAGGCATATTTTCCTTTTCCCATTTAGCTTTTCATGAATATTTTACTGCTCGTAATATCATTATGAATTCCTATCTAAAATCCCTAGAAGAAGCTTTAGAAGAATTAATTAATCATGTTTTAGAACCCCGTTGGCGAGAAATTTTCTTGCTAACTGCCGTAATGCTCAGAAAAGCCGATCTTCTCGTTTTATTAATGAAAAAAAAAGTTAATGATCTGGTGATGGGCGATCACCATTTACAGGAATTTTTAATATTCTCTCATCAGTCTTCATCAAAGGCTCCATCGCAATCAACTGACTGGAATTTTACACCAAGCCAACAAGAAATCTTAGAAAAATATTATGAAATTAATCATTTAATCCGCGATTGTTTAAATTCTAATAGTGAAATAACGAATACTGTACGGAAAGAAATTGAAAATGAGTTATTATAATCAGAAATTAGATGCTCAACTTCCAATACCATGACCAGTGAAATTTCTCCTATTAAAGCCAAAATTCCTCTCAAGCCTCAACAGGCGATCGCGGCCAAGACCTTTCATTGGATTAATGCAATTAGTTTGACCTTAATGATTACCAGTGGATTGCAAATTTATAACGCCAATCCTGTTTTTGGTGGCAGAGGAGGGTTGCGAATTCCCCCCTTATTTAGCCTCGGTGGTTGGTTAGCAGGGGGCAGACATTGGCACTTTGCGGCTATGGGGATATTTTCTTTGAATCTGTTATTTTACGGGATTTATATTGTTGTCACGCAACGCTGGAAACATCGTTTTTTACAAAAGAATGATTTAACAGTATTGCAGAAAAGTAACAATATTAAGCGAAAAAATTATGCTTGGCATCGATTAGCTTATACCCTTATTATTCCTGTTTTGTTGTTATCTATTTTTACAGGACTAGGAATGTATAAACCCGCGCAGTTACATTGGATTGTGGATTTTTTTGGGGATTGGCAAGCGTTACGAATCGTTCACTTTATTGCCGTTCCCATTTTTGTTGCTTTCTCAATTTTCCATTCTTTATTAGCGTTAAAAGTCGGTGGTTCGCGTTTAGTTGAATCGATGTTTTTGAAGTTTTGATCAACAAGAAATAGTGGTATTCATACAAGTGAGATATGGTCAAAGCCAGATTAACAAGGGGCTTAAGCCCCTTGCCTATAAATAATACTACTGCACACCGCTATAATCCGAATTACAATATTATTAATCGAACTAAAATTATGTCATCTTCTGAAAAAACAAATCTCTATCTTCCCCGTCGTCGCTTTCTGCAATTATCAGGATTTTCTAGTTTGGGTTTACTCTTAAATGGTTGCGCCATGAGCCTCTTTGATGAACAGGTTTTTCGCGCGACAGAACCTTTGAATCAAACGCTAGAAGAGTGGCTATTAAATCCCGAAAAGTTAGTGCCTGAATTTCCCGCCAGTGCCATTGAACCTGATAAATTATTAGTCAATACCTTTGACTTTACACCGCAAATTAATCCCCAAAAGTTTCGCTTAAAAATTGATGGAGAAGTAGCCCGACCTCTGAGTTTGAGTATGACGGATTTGCAAAAAATGCCCCTGACCACGATGACGATTCGCCATGTTTGTGTGGAAGGTTGGGCCGCGATCGCGCAATGGGGAGGCGTTAAATTTCGAGAATTAGCGATTCTGGCTCAACCGTCCAGTAAAGTGCGTTACGTTTATTTCAAATCCGCCGATGGTTACTACGAAAGCTGGGACATTGCTTCTGCTCTCCATCCCCAAACGCTGATGGCTTACCAAAAAAATGGCGAAACCCTACCTGTTGATAATGGCGCACCGTTGCGTCTGGCTTCACCGATTAAATTGGGCTATAAACTGAGTAAATGGGTAACTCAGATTACGTTTTTGAGTGAAAAACCGAAAACCCTCGGTTATTGGGAAGATCAGGGCTATGAATGGTTTGCAGGAATTTAATTTTTGAAGATTCTTCCACCCAAAAACGATTTCCTAATGCTTAAACGTAACAATTTGATGTTTTTTAATAAAGCAGGAACAATCTCATCTGTTTTGTTATCTGTAGGGAATTAGCTAGAATGGGGGATGGCACTCTTGATTTTTGACTCACACACTCGCGATCGCCGCCTAATTTTATGAAAAAACTCCTATTTATTATTTTATTTATTGTTGGAATCTGGCTTACTGTTGGCTATTTTGTGGATACAAAAGGGTTAGCTAATAAGGGAAAATTTGATTCTATTATTATTAATTTTGAGAATGATTTACCCACCGAAAATATTAGTCAAGAATTGGCGATCATTTCCCAGTCGGCTAAACAAGAACCCAGCCTAAACAGTATTTTTTCCATTGATCAACATCTCTACACCGTAAAAGGGGACAAATCCCTATTACACAAACTGCGTACTTCTTCAATTAAAAAATATACCGAATACATTGAACCAAATTATATTTACAAGACTTTAGAAACAGCCAATGATCCCGATTACAGTAAACAGTGGAATTTTCGGAGTATTAATGTCGAAAAAGCTTGGGACAATAATCACGGTGAAGGCATAACCGTTGCGGTTATTGATACAGGAGTTTCACGGGTTCCCGATCTGCGAGAAACGGATTTTGTGGAAGGTTACGATTTTGTCAACGATCGCCTTGATGCCAGCGACGATAATGGGCATGGAACCCACGTAGCAGGGACAATCGCCCAATCGACCAATAATAATTACGGTGTGGCGGGGATTGCCTATCGGGCCAAAATTATGCCCTTAAAGGTCTTATCGGCAGGTGGTGGTGGAACAGTTGCTGATATTGCCGAAGCCATTCGTTTTGCGGCGGATCATGGAGCTAGTGTGGTGAATCTCAGTTTGGGCGGCGGGGGAGAAAGTACCGTTCTCAAAGAGGCGATCGACTATGCCTACAGTAAAGGGGTCGCGATCGTGGCGGCGGCAGGCAACGAAAATCAGAATTCAGCCTCCTATCCAGGGCGTTATCCCAAAGTGATTAGTGTGGCGGCTTTGGATGCAACGGGTAATAAAGCTCCCTACTCTAATTTCGGGGCTGGGGTTGATATTTCTGCCCCAGGGGGAAGCGAACAGGGGAAAGAGGGAAAAATTCTCCAAGAAACCCTAGATCCTGCTACGAGAAAACCTGTTTTAATCGGTTTTCAAGGAACCAGTATGGCGGCTCCCCATGTGGCAGGAACGGTTGCCTTAATTCAATCTTCCCAACTTCAGGTGGCTAAACAGGAAATGGCCAGAAATCCTAAAACTAAAAGCAAAGCCGAAGACCTCAAAGCAACGGACGTATCCAGTCCCGCCGAAGTGTTAGAGATTCTCAAGCAATCTTCTCGAAAAGTTCAAGATGACAGTTTTAACTATTACGGTGCGGGTCAATTGAATGCAGGGGAAGCTGTAACCTTAGCTGTTCAAGGAAAACTAAGTTTTAAAGATTTCTTCCGTTGGTTACGGGACAATGGTTACTTAAATCCCATTTTCTGGTTTGATGGAGGCGCGATCGCGGTATTACCGAAAATTTTAATGATCGTCGGCTCCTATCTGTTGGCATTCCTGTTACGGGTCTATGTTCCCCTCCAATGGGTCGCACCCTTGAATTGGGGCTTGATTTTCGGCAGTTCGGGATTATTTTTCCTTCAGGGTTTTTATCTCTTCGATTTACCCCAGTGGCCTTTCCGAGTGATGGGTAGTTCGTTTCCTGAACTGGGAAATTCTTTCCAAGGTAGTCATTTGTTAAATCCCTTTTTTGCGAGTGTATTGATCCCCCTCGGTTTTCTCTTGCTTTTTCTGGGTCATCGTTCAGCCAAAACCTTTGCTGTCGGGATCACGTTAGGAGTCGCATCCTATCTCACTGTTTCTGCTGTTTTCAATCCCCATCTTTGGTTGTTGGGTGCGGGTACAGTTTCCCAAGTATTTTTGGGAGTCAATGCCCTACTTTGTATTTTTCTAGCTTGGTTAGCCACTAAAGGAGAGCAACGGTTGGTATGACAATTACTGCGATCGGCAAAATAGAAAAAAAAGGGTTTGGCTTTGGGGTTTGGGCTTTAGTTTCTGAGGAGGGTAAAACTTACGAATTGCAAAATCCTCCACCAGAATTATGTCAATCCCAAACCAAGGTCAAGATTGAAGGCACTATCCAAGAAGGGGTTATGACTCTGGCGATGATTGGCCCAGTTTTGGCGATCACGAGCTATAAGATAATGTCCTAAACATTTTCTTGCTGTAAAATTTTCGTTGATTACATCTGACGTGATCTCGAAAGCCCTATCGTACCGTTTCGCAGGATAATCTATCAACGAATTATTTACAGGTGGAATTAAATGAAGAATACTAAAAAATTTTCAAAAACAGGCAATGGAGCATTTAACCCTTATCTAACCAGTCGTAAATGCGGTCTAGTTCATCTAAATTAATTAAGCCGTACTGCCACAGCACAATGGGCAAGGAGCCATGATTTTGTTTGACTGAGCGTTCGGCGATCGCCACAGAATCCTGAGAAAGAGCCAATTCTTCCTGTAAAAAATGAGAGAGTCTGTGATATTTTGCGCTTGGCATGGTTATTTGTCCATCCTGTTTTGTTATGTTCATCTTGAAATAAGGATTTAATAAATAAAGAGAAAAATGGCCGGTTTTAAAATAGTCTATTGGTTAAGTAAAGTGATTTTAGATTAACTTACATCAACCGAACAAACTTAAATATAGTTTTGTTCGTTCCTACAACAGGTATCTTGATCATCTAGCCGAAGGTTTCGGAAAAAATCAATCGAACCCAGATTCGAGAATGTTTGTAAGGTAACGAATACTTGTGAAGAATTTGTGAATTTCAAATTAAAATTCAAAATATTCCTTCAAAACGAGAGAATCTCCTCACGAGAGTATTCAGGTAGATTTGTCCCCCAAACTATTGATTTAAGAAAACTTTGAGGTATTCTAAAAAACATTGTTAACTCTAAAAAAGATCTAAAAACCACATCTTAAAGTTTTACTTTGCTGTGAGTAGACACTTAGATACGATTTTGAACATCTTGTTGGGAGTCTACCGCAACGCTCTGATTTTGTTAAAGCAACACAGTGGGTTGAGGGAAATGGTATCTGGACTACTCCGATTAGAAGATAGAACCGATTGTCAGTTAATTCAACTGTTGAGGTAACCTATCGGAATCTTTTGGCATTAAAAATTTGCCTTTGATTAATACTATACGCAATTTTTGTCGATTAAATACCGAAGAAAACCTTAAATTTTGCAAATTTATAGTTAGATCTTTACCTAGAATTACGGAGTTTTCCTAAATTCGACTTTTAGGTGATCTCCTTTTTTGAGTCCTAATTCTTTTGCACGCCCAGAATCCAGTTCCAGTACCTGATCAATTTCTACAAAAGGGCCATAGGAAGGGCAGGGATCACGTTTACAAGGAGGAACCGAGGCTGAAATTGATTGAATCACGCCTTCACGCAAAAAAATTATATCTAAAGGGATCAAGGTATTCTTCATCCAAAAGCGAGTCACGCGGGGCGGAGAAAAAAGAAATATCATTCCTCGATTTTTGGCTAAATCGGTTCTAAACATTAATCCGATTTCTTGCTGTTCTGGGGTTTTAGCCACTTCTAATTCAATGACTTCTTCGCCGATTTTAGCGGTTGCAGTGATGGGTAAATTTTGTCCCTGATTTTTCGTCGTATGAGTTTGGGAGGATACGGGAGTGGTCGTTACGCATCCAACAACTAAAAAGGTTAGGAATAATCCATAGATTGATTTTTGCAACAGGTTCACCGTCCTTTGGGTTGCAGTGTTAGGAATTTTTAGGTTGAAAAAATTGAGAATTTCTAATATACCAAGCTTTGGCACTTTTTTGATTCGGGAATCCGTAAACACATCAAGGACGGTTTCCGCGATCGCCTATCGCCTATCGCCTTTTTTTTACATTTCTTTAGGATTCTTTGAGGACATAACCCACACCCCGAACGGTATGAATCAGACGTTTTTG
>JBEIFD010000056.1:0-10960 GCA_040382535.1 Merismopediaceae cyanobacterium | reverse complement strand
TCTAAAGAATCTATTGCTAATGGATTAGCATGAATAGCCAATGCTTTAGCCGCATTTCTTCGCACTTCCCAATCACTATCTGTTAATAAAGCCTGAGTCAATTTGCTAATTACTGATTCATCTTGTAAATGACCCAAGGTTAAGGCAGTGGATCGACGAACAGAAGCTTCAGGATCGGTTAATAAAACTAAAGCAGGTTCGCAACGTTCAACTTGATTGAGATAACGCAGAGTAACAATTGCCGCTTCTCTTAAATCGGAATTAGGAGATTGTAAAAAGGGCAAAATGGCGGGTAAAGCTTGAACATCATGAATTTTACGGAGTAGAAAGAGGATATTAAGTTGGAGATGAATATTCTCCTGAAGTAACGCTTCTAAAAGTAAAAATAAGTCATCACTAACAATCAATTCTGAAAGTGCAGATCGGGCTTCTTCTCGAACTTCGGCATCGCTTGAACCTAATAGAGGAATTAAATGCGGAACAACTTTAGGATTAGCCAATTCCCAGAGGGCAGTTACTGCTACCTTCTGGACTAAAATACTCTCATCTTTTAAAGCCAAAATGAGCGGTTCTAAGGCTTCTTCTTCTCCCAAGTGTTGCAAACTTTTTACCGCTACTAGGCGATCGCTCACCTCGTTAGACTGTAATAAATCAAGCCATTCTTTTAAATCATTATCCATTGGTAATTGCTATGGCTCCTAGCGTAATAAAAAAGGAATTTGGACAGTAATCGCATTGGTCGGACATTCCTTTTCACAGGGAAGACAGAACCAACACTCATCATATTTCATATAAGCTTTTCCTGTTTCAGGATTTTTTGCTAATACATCTAAAGGGCAAACTTCAATGCAAGCAACACATTTTTCTAAGCATTTAGATTCATCGACAATGACTGGAACATCGACTCTTTGATTAATGAGGGCCATATTAATTAGAAAAAATAAAGTTATTTTGGATGACTTTTGGATTTTTGAGCGCAAGGCTTGCGCCCCTACGAAAATTTAAAGCTGAAACAGGTAGGGGCGAATTGCGTTCGCCCTTTAGGTAATAAAAGGAATCTAAAAGTCTAATTGATAGAAAGTGATATTAAATAGCAACTTCATAAATTTCCTGTTCAATATCTACCTCGACAATATAAGGTTCAATAGGACGTTTAAAAAATTCCATATTCCCTAAATCAGCTTTTTTTAGATGAACATGACAGAACCATTCCTCATTATTTTTATCGGGATAATCCAAGCAATAGTGATACAAACCCCAGCGACTTTCTTTCCGAAAAAGAGAGGCTTTAGCGGCCATTTCGGCACAATCTCGAATAAAATACACTTCATTACAACGCATTAATTCGTGAGGATCTCTGGCCCCCATTTGTTCTAAGGTTTCATGATAGTTAACAATATGTTTCAACCCAATTTCTAATTTATTTGTAACCTTGGGCGGTTGTAAGTAATCATTCACAAAACGCCGTAATTTGTATTCAACTTGGGTGTGGGGAATACCATTCGGACGGGTAAGCGGCCCGTAAATTCTGGCTTTTTCTGTTTCTAAAAAATCTGCATCGGGTTCGAGATGTTCCAAAGATTCAATATAATCAACCGCATTTTCCGCCGCAATTCGTCCAAAGACAAAAGCCCCGATCATGTAGTTATGGGGAACGCTGGCCATATCTCCTGCGGCATAGAGTCCTGCTACAGAGGTTTCGGCTTTTTCATTCACCCAAACCCCAGAGGCACTGTGACCACTACAGAGACCAATTTCAGAAATATTCATTTCCACGCCATGAGTCCGATAATTTTCACCGCGACCTTCATGGAAACGCCCTCGGCTGGGTCGTTCATTAGCCCAAAGAATAGATTCAATTTCGGCGATCGTGTTTTCATCTAAATGGGTCATTTTTAACTGAATAGGGCCTTTCCCTGAATTTAAGGCTTTCCAAACCTCTAACATCATTTGCCCGCTCCAGTAATCGCAATTGATAAACCGATGGCCTTCAGCATTAGCGGTATAGGCTCCAAAGGGGCTGGCAACGTAGGCACAGGCGGGGCCGTTATAGTCCTTGATCAGGGGATTAATTTGAAAACACTCAATATTACTCAGTTCGGCTCCTGCGTGATAAGCCATCGAGTAACCATCTCCTGCGTTAGTGGGATTTTCGTAGGTTCCGTAGAGATAGCCCGAAGCAGGCAAACCTAAGCGACCGCAAGCTCCTGTGGAGAGAATGACGGCTTTGGCTTGAATAACCACATAATCCCCTTTGCGGACATCAAAGCCCACAGCCCCGATCGCCCGTCCATTTTTGACGAGAATACGGGTAGCCATAACACGGTTAGTTACTTTGACTTGATGGCGTTTCACTTGACGAGTCAAAATCGTTTTTAGGTCTTTACCTTCGGGCATGGGTAGGACGTATTTTCCTACGCGATGGACTTGTTTGACATCGTAGTTACCTTGGGGATCTTTCTGAAATTTAACCCCCCAAGTTTCCAACTCTTGAATAACTTCAAACCCCAGTTTTCCTGTTTGATAAACGGCTTTTTGGTTGACAATTCCATCGTTGGCAATCGTAATTTCTCGCACATATTGTTCAGGGGTGGAGTTACCTGGAATAATGGCGGTATTAACCCCATCCATGCCCATCGCGATCGCGCCGCTACGACGAATATTGGCTTTTTCGAGAATGAGAACTTGGCAATCAGGGTTAGCTTGTTTGGCTTTGATACCCGCCATCGTCCCCGCTGTCCCACCACCGATTACTAAAATATCGGTTTTCAGGTATTGGGTTTGAATAGTCAGATCAGAGATATTCATGAAAAAAAGAGGCTATAAGGGGGAGGAAAAGATTGATTAATTGGAAAAAGATTTCTAAGGATTCAGAACTTTTAATAACTCTAATAAATCCGTAAGAGATTGTTTTAATCGTTGGTCAATTTCTTCTTCTAATTGCACCGTTTGATTCTCAGTCCAAGTAATCTGTTTATCAACCGCGTATAGACCTCCTAAAATATGTCTAGCTCCCAGTTCTGCGAGTAAAGGTTTGAGTGCAAAATCTATGGCTAATAAATGGGCAATGGTTCCGCCTGTGGCAATGGGAAAAATCACTTTATGCGCGAGAGCTTTTTGGGGCAGTAAATCTAAAAAGGTTTTGAGTAAACCTGTATAAGAAGCTTTATAAATGGGTGTGGCAATAATGATTCCTTGGGCATTAGCGATTAAGTTTTTAGGTGCTTCTAGAGCCTCACTGTTATAACGTCCGAATACTAAGTCTTCGGCGGGTAAATCCCTGACTGAAATCAGATCGGTTTTGATACCTTCGGTCGATAATAAGGCGATCGCGTAATCGAGAATTCCTTGGGTACGAGAAGGAAAAGACGGACTACCGTTAATCAGGACAATGTTAGACATAATGGCAATAAATTAAGAAAAATTAGTGATTTAAGAGCGAATAGAAGAATCTAAGTCATCAGTAGTCGGCAATCCCGCTTCTTGCCAAGCTTTAAATCCTCCTACTAAAGATCGAATTTGCGTATAACCGAGTTTTTGTAAACTTTCTGCGACTAAAGCCGAGCGATTTCCACCGCCACAATAACAAATAATCGGTGTTTCAGGATCGGGAATAACTTCTTCAATTTTTTGTTCAATCGTGCCACGACTGAGATGAATTGCCCCAATTGCGTGGGCTTTTTCCCATTCTTCATCTTCACGAACATCTACTAGAATCGGAGATTGTTCAGGAACTAAAAGATTAAGTTCATCAATAGAAATTTCCTGAATTTTAGCCTTCGCTTCGTCTGCAAGTTTTTGAAATTTTTCAGAATGACTCATAAAATTTTTCTGGTATTTGTTGAAAATTGGATGATCAAGCCTAGAAGAAAAGGGATTATTAGCAACAAAAACGAATTATTATTGTTAATTAACCCCTATTAACTTATCAAACTTTATTCAACTAAAGTTTTTTATTGAGAACTACATCTTTCACCTTGATCGGTTTAGGAATCAATCCCAATTTATGAAAAACATCTGCGACCGATTGTTGATATTTAACGACATCAGGTTTAAGAGGAGTCTGAACACCGTAGGGACGACGACGAGAAATTTCTTCCAAAGAAGGAACATCAATATTCAGTTGGGGAGAAAGCAATTCAGCAACGGCCTTAGGATTGGCTTTAGCCCAGTTACCTACCTTATTCAATTCTTCTAAGATCGCTTTGATCCGCTCAGGATGTTGGGTAACAATTGGTTTAGCCGCTAAATAAAATTCTCGGTTAGCCACCAAACCTTGACCATCCTTCAGCACTCTGGCATTTAAAGCTCGCTTGGCACTGGTATAAAAAGGATCCCATATTGCCCAGGCATCCACACTGCCTTTTTCAAACGCTGGACGGGCATCCCCAGGGGGTAGGAAAGCAACTTTTACATCGCTATATTTTAGCCCTGCTTCTTCTAACGCTTTAACCAAAAAATAATGAACGTTCGATCCTTTATTGAGAGCAATGGTTTTGCCTTTGAGGTCACGAATTGTCTTAATCGGAGAATCTTTTTGCACTAAAATGGCTTCTCCCTTGGGATTAGGGGGTTCATTGCCGACATAAACTAATGGTGCGCCTGCTGCCTGGGCAAAAATGGGCGGAGCTTCGCCTGTGCTACCAAAATCAACTTTGCCCGCGTTTAAAGCTTCTAATAGTTGTGGCCCAGCAGGAAATAGACTCCACTCTACGGTGACACCTTTGGCTTTTAAGCGAGGTTCCAAAGTGCCTTTAGCTTTTAAAAGATTGATGGTTCCATATTTTTGATAACCAATGCGAACTACTTTGGTATCCGTCGGTTGTTGAGCCTGGGCGACATTAATAGGAGAGACGATCGCGCCTATTGCCGTTAAATTATTAAAATTAAAAGGATTAGCGGTTGTTTTGGAAAGTCCGACATAGAGAGAGACCCCTAAACCTAATCCAGCAGTCAGAACCAGGGGAATGACTTTAGACGAAAAGACAAGTTTTTTTAACTGAGACACGGGCAATTGAACTCCTCTGTTGTAATTTTGAATGGACTGAAACTACTTTTGCTTAACCACCCAACTATTTTACACTAATCCGATGTAGATACTGTATTTGTATTTTAGGGATTTGATTATTCAATCAATTAATTGAAAAAGTTACAAGGTAAAATAATCTAAGCCGCTAAAACTTGTGACCCTAGTTCGGATTCTAGAGATTGAGGTTCATTCATCACTCGATTGCGGATATGTTCTACTAAGGCGGCAAATTCTGCGGTTCCTCTGGATCGGGGACGGGGTAAATCAATGGCCCGATCCATCACGATTTGACCTGCTTCAATCAAAATAACGCGATCGCCGAGGGCAATGGCTTCTTCTACATCATGGGTAATTAAAAAAGCGGTAAATTGTTGTTCTTGCCAAAGATTTTCTAACAACCGTTGCATTTCAATACGGGTTAAGGCATCTAATGCTCCCAAGGGTTCATCTAGTAGCAATAAACGGGGATCGCTGACCAATGCACGAGCCAGGGCAACCCGTTGTTTTTGTCCCCCAGAAAGGGTTGAGGGGTAATCTTTGGCTTTAGCCGCTAATCCGACATGGTGCAAAACTTCCATCGCTTTTCCACGAGAGGTTTGTGTTAAACCAATTTGGACATTATCTAAAACTTTTTTCCAAGGTAATAAGCGAGCATCTTGGAACATCACTTTTACTTCGGGATGTAAAGCAAGATTTCGTTTAGGATTATTACTCACTTGATAATCAAGTTGAATATTTCCAACAGACGGTTTTTCTAGCCCTGCAATTAATCTTAAAAGGGTCGTTTTTCCACAGCCACTCCGACCCACGATCGCGACAAATTCTCCTGGCTTAATACTTAAATGAAGATTTTGTAAAACAATATGATGACCAAATTGTTTAGACAATTCATAGATTTCTAAATCTATTCCTTTTTCTAAGGGGGGATCAGCAGAGTTTTTAGTCATGTTTTAATTCCTTTAGGCTGGACGAGAAGTTTGATAAGCGGAATGCCATTGTAAACAGAGGGTTTCTAAAAAACGGGCGATCGAATCGGCTAATTTCCCTAGTAATGCGTAGATTAAAATGGCAAAAACAATCACATCGGTTTGCATAAATTCCCTAGCATTCATGGCCAAATAACCAATTCCTGAATCCGTTGCGATCGTTTCTGCCACAATCAAGGTCAACCACATAATTCCCAAGGCATAACGTAATCCCACTAAAATCGAAGGCAATGCACTGGGTAAAACAATATTCCAAAATAGTTGCCAAGATTTCAGTCCATAAACTCTACCCATTTCAATTAAGCCCGTATCAACGGTACGAATGCCATGATAAGTATTCAGATAAATGGGAAACATGACCCCGATCGCTACGAGAAAAATTTTTGCTTCTTCCCCAATGCCAAACCATAAAATCACCAAGGGAATCATGGCTAAATGGGGAATATTTCGGAGCATTTGCAGAGAACTATCAAACAAAATATTCGCGATCGCAAAACTGCCATTTAATAAACCAAAAAAGAAACCAATTCCCCCACCAATGGCAAATCCCACTAAAGCGCGGTGACTACTGACTCCCAAATGTATCCATAATTCTCCCGATTTGGAGAGTTCCCAACCTGCCTGCAAAATACTAATAGGAGAAGGCAAAACACGGGTAGAAAGCCAACCCATCTGAGCTAAAATTTGCCAGATAATTAATGCTCCTACGGGGACAAACCAGGGCAGAAAGTTATCCCTAACACCTTGCCAAGAAAACCAGGATTTAGGATTCAATAAAGAAAATTGTGTTGATGTCGTCGTCATTTTAATCCACCGTTAATTGAGGTTCTGGGCGAGTTTTGAGGTCAGTTTTAGCCGTTGGTAACGTTTCATTCGCTAAAATTTCGCCAAAAGGCCCCGTCATCACCTGACCCTCTAAATTGGGTAAACTTTCTAAGGGTAAATGGGGGAAAAGGAGTTCGGCCACGCGATAAGCTTCTTCTAGGTGGGGATATCCCGAAAAAATAAAGCGATCAATGCCGAGACTTTGGTACTCCAAAATACGAGCCGCAACGGTTTGGGGATCGCCGACTAAGGCTGTTCCTGCTCCACCGCGAATTAATCCCACTCCCGCCCACAGATCAGGACTAATTTCCAGATTGGCACGACTACCACTATGCAATTCGGACATTCGTTTTTGACCCACTGAATCCATGCGAGCATAAACCTTTTGGGCATTGGCGATCGCCTCATCATCCACATAACGAATCAGTTCATTAGCCGCATCCCAAGCCTGACTTTTGGTTTCCCGAACAATAACGTGCAGACGAATGCCAAACTTAAGTTGCCGTCCTTCGCGATCGGTCAATTTCTTCACTTCAGCTATCTTTTGGGCAACCTGGGCAGGTGGTTCACCCCAACTTAAATAGGTGTCAATATGTTTAGCCGCAATCTCTTGGGCAATAGGAGAGGAGCCACCAAACCACAAAGGCGGATGGGGTTTTTGAATGGTGGGAAAGAGTAATTTCCCCTCCCGAATATCCAGATAATCGCCTTTAAAATTCGATGTCCCCGAACTAATTTCTCGCCAGGCGGTTAAAAATTCATCCGTTAAGCGATAACGCTCTTCGTGATCTAGATGAAAACCGTCCCCCGCTAATTCAACGGGATCGCCGCCCGTCACCACATTAATCAGTAACCGTCCTCCTGATAAGCGATCAAAGGTTGCCGCCATCCGTGCCGCGACACCAGGTAACATCAACCCTGGACGAATAGCCACTAAAAACTTCATCCGTTGGGTAACAGGAATCAAACTCGAAGCCACAATCCAAGCATCTTCACAGGAACGCCCTGTTGGTAATAAAGCTCCTATGTAACCCAGGCGATCGACTGCTTGAGCCATTTGCTGAAGATAGCTTAAGTTCATGGCTCGGCCACCATAACTTGTCCCCAGATAGCGGCCATCTCCATGAGTGGGAATAAACCAAAAAATTTGCATAATTGTTTCCTAATGATTGATTGCTAAGACGGTTGCTAAACTATTTCGCAAAATGGCGTTCTGTCGAAAATAAGTTCAGAAAATTGACTAAATATGAAGATAATTCATTAAATATCAACTTCTTTGCTTCTGAAACTGAGTAAAGAGTAAAATGCCCTGAAATCTGGTAAGCTTTTGCGAAAACTCTCAATGCCTGATCGAACAAACTCCACTATGTAGATAAAAATAGTGTACAAACGATTATGGGTTATTTCCGTTGACCTGTCAAACAAATTTTTGCTCAAGCAGTCATGCTAAATTTCAGCCTTCAGGAGAAATACGCCTAATGCTGTCAGTCATTGCAAATGAAGAGGATTGTTAAGGTTTTATATTTCAGCTTGAGCCGTCTATTGTATTTCAATTAAACTTCATCAATGACAGCGATCGCACTTTTTTTTAACCGATTTGCCGAGCTAACCAGGGCAGACCAAAAGCTAAAATGATGCTTACGCCTAATCCAATAGTGGCTTTTCCCATATCTACCAAAATTAACATCACGGTTTCTGGAAAGGGGCGAATCTGGAGGTTATTTGCGATCGCTAATTCTCGTCCAGCCAGTAACCCTAGAAAAACCCAAGTTGTACTCATGGGCATTTGACTATACTGTTGAAAAAATAACAAAATAAACCCATAAATTAGATTAATTAAAGTCGCAGAACGAATGTCTTGAGTATTGGTTTTAGAGGTTACAATCTTTTCAATTTTTCCGCCATGTTGATAAAAAATAATTGCGTGTAGAGTGAGCATTAATAATAGGGAAAGTATTAGCGAAATTAAATCTAAATTACGGGGTAAATAAACAAAAATATTAGCTAAATCTTGAATTAACCATTGACTCCACAAAAAAGCAGTTGTTCCCCATTGAAAGACGATCCAATAAACTGGAATATCCTGATTTTGGAATGAAATAAAACCCTTTTCTAGCATTGGACTCAATAATTGATAAAGTATTGCTGCAACGGAAAAAGCTAATCCATAACCAAAAACTGACTTGATTAACATCTCATTCAAATTACTCGGCTCAAAAACCGTGAGAATCAAAAAAGTGGTACTAACAGGAATACCAAGATTCGTCAGAAGTAGCAATGCGAAAGGAGGGATTAAATAAATCCAAGTGAAGGGATTCGGTAGAGGGAAAGCTGTTAATCGACCGTAGGAAATATCGCCGTCAGAAATCCACCAAGCATAGAAAAAAATAGCGGTTAAAATAGTACTGGCAAACAGCCATAAAATCCACCAAGGTTGTTTATTATTAGAGCTTAGAAAAGTACCGAGAGTTTGGATCGCATCATTAGCAACGATTGAATAGGCAGCTAACATAAATCCACTAATCATTAGGAAGTAAGACATTTATCAATATATAAATTTATCAAATATTATCATTTTTTTAGTCTGTATTAAGGCAAGGATTTTTGGACATTCAGCAACGTACATATTGTCTTCTTTATAAATAATCGCTGTCAGGTTACGAGTCTGCATAATTTTGGCTGATTATTTGAGATTGAAATGTTAACTAACACAATTTCAATTAAGCTTTCAACACATTGTCTTCTATATACTGAGTCATTTAATAAGCGATTACCATTGCTAATTGTGACAACAGGTAATGAAGTTTCGATACTTAAAGCCAATTCTAAAATATGATTATCTTTAGGATCACGATACTCTTCTACCGTGTCAACAACTTCAATTAGATTTGCTCGCTCTAGCAACGTTTCTAAAAATTCTTCTCGTTCATCATTAGTTATGTAACGTTTAAACTTCTCACGGCTTAATACTTCAGCGATTTCTTCTAGTAATTCTAAGGATAATAAAAGCTCTCCATGCTGAAAAGTATATTGCAATGCGATCGCAGGCTTACTATTATCAAAAAGTAGTCCACTAACTACTACATTTGTATCGAGGATATAACGTATTTTAAGACTCACTCAATAAATCCTCAAGAATTTCTGGAGTCAAACCTCTTTCTTGAGCTTTCTGGCTAATATCACGCATGACTTCTTCAAGAGAACGTTTATTATTGGTAAGTTCTTTGAGTCTTAGACTAAGAATAGCATCAATCTTTTTTTGATCACGATCAAGGGCCGATTGATAGGCTTTGGCGACTTCTGGGGCAACACGAATAGTAATGGCTTCGGTTTTCATAACGATTATAGGATTTAGATTATAAATTTTTAAGAAACTTTTAAGGCGTAAGCTGTGTGTGTTCAAGAACGATATATCTAGTTTACAGGAAATTCTTCTAAATACAATTGAATAGGTTATAAGTCTCCATAATTGTTGGCGATTATTTGAGATGGCCAGCTAAAGCCAATTAAAATCAGATAACTTCTTCGGACAAAAGCTGACCTTTTATTCGTTAATTAATAAATACTCACAGTTATCTACATAATTATTAATTTGTAGTTAGAGATACTGAGAGTAAATTATTCTCCTGATGCGATAATTACTTTTTCAGCTAAATATTTAATTAATGGTATTTCTTTACGAATTACATTTTCGTTACTAATTGTTGGTATAAATCTGTCATTTCGTTCATACCTATCTGAAGAGTGAACAAGAGCATTTCTAATTGTTTTAACTGTTTTAGCTATGTTGCCTAAAACATGACCTGATTTAAGACTTACTTCCACTTCTTCACCAAAAATAGTTCTTTTTCTAGAGTATAGCTTTTCATCGAGCCATTTTTCGTAAGCTAGAATAAATTTGATAAGTTCAGATTCATCTACGAATTCATTAAGTACAAGCTTGAGCATTGCTGTTTCATCAGCTTCACGTTTATGGGTTTCAGTATCTTGAATTATTCGATCAAGGTTTGATGAAGATGTTACAAATTTTGGATCATTTATTCTTCGAGATAATTTATCATAGAGCTGCTTATCGGAAATAGCAACAAAATATAGCGGTATTCACATGAGTGAGGGGTAG
>JBEIFD010000055.1:0-10995 GCA_040382535.1 Merismopediaceae cyanobacterium | reverse complement strand
GTACAATACACTAATATCTCTAGAAAAACGGATTCGGCGATCGCGCTTATAAATTTCTATGAATGAATTTTATTTCCCATTCTGTCGCTCGTCGATCGTGCTCTAGAGTAAACTCTAACAAAAAAAATGTAATTTTATGTCCCCAAAACTCCCTACTTGGCTAAATACTTTTTATTTTCATTTAGATTCGTTAATCAAAATAATAGGTCTAGTGAGATTGATTATTTATTCACTCACACTTTTTATTGTTATTCTTCTCTTTGAACAAGTATTACAGGGAAAATCCTTTGCCTTTGATAAGTCTTTACTAATAGAAATACATACCTTTTCCAATTCCCAGCTTGATACCCTGATGCTGGCAATTACTCAATTGGGAAACCCTAGCTCTATTGTGATTGTATTTATCCTAAGTTTCCTCCTACTTTGGTGGCATAAGGATTATCTAGAAGCTAAAATATTCATGACCGCTTCACTCGGTGCATTTTTTCTGAATGTCGGGTTAAAACTATTTTTTACTAAAAACCGTCCTCAGCTATGGGAGCAATTAATTATTGAAAAATCCTTTAGTTTCCCCAGTGGTCATGCCATTGGTTCGATAGTTTTATATGGTTTTTTAGGTTATTTACTGGCTAATCGTTATCCTAAATTGACCGTTCTTATTTATAGTTTAACAAGCATTTTAATTATTGCCATCGGTTTTAGTCGTCTCTATCTAGGAGTTCACTGGCCCACTGATATTATGGCAGGATACGCGATCAGCTTTCTGTGGTTAATGGCTTGTATTACCACGCTGAAACTACAAAAAGATAAAATTTAATGCTGAACTTTACTCGAAAATAAGACTTTGAGCCAAGCTTGATTTTTCAAATGAAAGCCTTTCAAGATGATTGCCCGTACCTTACGAAAATTATCCATCACTTTTCTTTATCGTTTTAAGAAAGAAGACTATTTGCTCTTATTCTTGAATCATTTTACATTGAGACTATCAGGAAAATATAAAAGACTGCTTAAAACAATAAAGTTAAGATTTTCACGAGGTATGTCCATGATTACTCAACAATCCTTAATCTCTTCTATTCAAAATTCAGAGCCAAACACCAAACTTGATTCATCTCAACAAACCTCGACTCCTCAAACAGTCCCCACAAAAGATTTACAACCTAAAGTTTTAGATTTAGCGGCCCTAGAAGCTGAAGCAGAGAAAGCCACATTAGGTCAACGGGTTGCGGATGCGATGGCTACAAAAGTCGGTTCTTGGGGATTTTTAATTGGACAAACGGCTGTTCTCACAGGTTGGGTCGGTATGAATTTAACCCCTGGAATGCCCCACTGGGATCAATCTCCCTTTATTTTGCTCAATCTTGTTTTCTCGTTTGCGTCTGCTTATACGGCTCCGATTGTTTTAATGAGTCAAAATCGTCAATCGGATATCGATCGTAAAAAAACTGAGTATGATCATTTAGTTAATCGTAAAGCCAGCTATGATATCGAATTGCTCCATGAAAAATTTGATACCTTGCATTCGCGGCAATTGGCAGAATTAACCCAAATTATCCAACTCCAAAATCAACAAATTCAGGATTTAAAAAATAGTATTTTGCCTATTTTGAATATGCAACAACAATCCAGCGATAATTTCACTATCAATACATCAGAGATTAGTATTTTGCCTAGTATGAATCAATGCAAAGGTGTGAAAGAAATCAAAGTTGCTGATGCTAAAACTTCTCTACCCATTGGGAAACAGGGAAATCAATACTCTCTGTATTTTCCTACGGAATATCCTCTCTCTTTAGAAAATACGATTGAAAATTAGATTGATTACTAATTTAATTTTTTAAAATAATTCTTCCGCGAGTGAAAAATTGATATTCTAACCCTATTTTTAAGTGGATAAAAAAAATGAACGAATTAATCCTTGCCATCCCTACGGGTATTACCGCTTTTATTGCCACAAATCTGGATGATTTAGTGATCTTAACACTCTTATTTTCCCAAGTTGATGGTACGTTCCGTCGTCGTCACATTGTTGCGGGACAATATCTCGGTTTTAGTGCCTTGGTCGTTGCCAGTTTGTTGGGTTTTTTAGGGGGATTAATCATTCCTGCCCACTGGATTGGATTATTGGGATTGGTTCCGATCGCGATCGGCATTAGGAGCTTATTTGAGCAAAGTGATAATGATGATGATTCTCCCGAACTGAATACTGAATCCACTTCTATTTTTAATAGCTTTCTTTCTCCCCAAACCTGTGGTGTAGCTTCTATCACTTTTGCTAATGGTAGCGATAATATTGGTATTTATTTACCCCTTTTCGCCAAGAGTAGCTTGCCTAGTTTACAAATTATTTTAGTCATTTTCTTCGCTTTAGTTGGAGTTTGGTGTTATCTAACCTATCAGCTTACTCGTCAACCCTTATTAGCTGATTTTCTCAATCGTTATGGAAACTTTTTTGTGCCTTGGGTTTTGATTGGTTTGGGTTCTTTTATTATCTTAGATAGCCAAGCTTTGAATTTGCAATTACTCATTGCGATCGCCTTTAGTTTACTCGCCTTTAATTTTTTTAATCGACCTAATTCTGAACTTGAATCCAACTAAAATTAGCTTTTTATCTATTAAAACAATCGGAGATAATCATGTTAGAGCAATTGGCAGGATACGAAGGAGCCATTCTTTCTTTTAATACTCTGGGAATTTTGATCGTACTGGTTGCCCTGGAAGCCAGTCTTTCCGCCGATAATGCCGTTGCGATCGCCACTTTAGTGCAAGATTTAGATAACCCCGATCATCAACGCCATGCCTTAAATTGGGGTCTTGTCTTTGCCTTTGTTTTGCGAATTGGGTTACTACTCACTGCCACCTGGATCATGCAATTTTGGCAAGTGGCTTTAGCGGCGGCACTTTATTTACTGTGGATGGCAATTAACTATTTTTTGAAAAAACTTGCTGATAGCGAAGAAGAGATTTCTCAAAGTAATAAATCCTGGCAGGCATCGAATAGTTTGTGGTCAATTATTCCCCTCATTGCCCTGACTGATTTAGCCTTTTCTTTGGATAGTGTCACCGCCGCCGTTGCTCTTTCTAATCAAACCTGGCTAATTTTAACGGGCGTTTTAATCGGTGTTATTGCGTTACGTTTTTTGGCAGAATTGTTTTTGCACTGGATCGAAAAATTTCCCTATCTCCAAGATGCGGCCTATTTAGTGATCCTAACAGTGGGATTGCGGATGTTATGCAAAGTAGTTTCTCCCGATGTTGAAATTCCAGACTGGTTAGCTTTGACTTTAATGGCGGGATTATTCACTTGGGGATTTTCTAAACAGGCGGTCTTAGAGATAGATTAAGCGTTTTATTAGTTACAAAATTAGTACAATTATTTTATTTTAGAATGAAATCTACATTTTTCCTATAGAATTTAAGATAATTGATTATCTTGCTGAGTCTTTGCCCGTGACCCTAGAACAACTCCGTATTTTTCTTGCCGTTGCTGAACATTCCCATTTCACTAATGCGGCCGATGCCCTTTATATTACTCAGCCCGCCGTTAGTGCCGCGATTCAAAGTTTAGAATCCGAATATAGTGTCAAATTGTTTCACCGTATTGGTCGGCGAATCGAAATCACGAATGCGGGAAAATTATTACAAATAGAAGCCCAAAAAATTATGGATCAAGTGGGATTGACGGAGCGAGGTTTACGGGAATTAAATAATCTTCAACAAGGTGAATTAAATATTGGTTCTAGTTTTACCATTGGGAATTATTGGTTGCCCGAAAAAGTGAGTCAATTTAAACAAAAATATCCAGGAATTTCGGTCAATTGTACGCTTGCCAATGCCGATGATATTTGTGCAGGAACAGCAACGGGTTTATTTGATTTAGGGGTTATTGCAGGAGAAGTAAAACCAACTTTAAAAAAAGTTTTAATACAGGAAGAAGTGGGTAGCGATCGCCTAGAAATTATCGTGGGAAAATCCCATCCTTGGTTTGAAACAGGTAAAATTGAAACTGCTGATTTATTAAAAACCAGTTGGGTAATGCGAGAATCAGGTTCAGGAACTCAACAAATGTTCGAGCAAGCTTTGCAACGTTGGGGAATCTCACCTAATGAATTAGATATTATTTTAGTATTTAATAGTAGCGAAATGATTAGATCTGTTGTAGAAAGTGGAGTTGGAGCAACTGCGCTACCCGAATTAATGGTCAGAAAAGAATTAAAATTAAATACCCTTCGAGCCATAAAATTAATGGATCTTCCCAATCCAGTTGATGCTGAAATTGTGCGACCTGTTTTAAAGCTTAAACATTATCAACGATTTCAAACGAAGGTTTCTAAGGAATTTGAAAAACTCCTCAGTGATCCCAATTTAAGTATGCTTTAGTCATAGCAATCATCTATTTAAAATAATTTAAGGTTTTGGGGCTTTAAAAAATCGACCCAGATCTAAAAATTGCTGACTTTTATCTCCAATAATCATTGGTAAATTTCCATTCCATTTTTCAATAGCTTGTTTTTGCAAAATTTCAGGGGTTAAAGAGGCTTGTAAAATGCGATGAGCTTCTGCTTCTCCCTTGGCTAAATTGACTTTTGCTTCTGCTTTTTTGATCGCTTTTTGAGCAATAAATTCAGCTTGTTTAGCCTGTTGTTCGGCCACTTGTTTGGCTTCAACCGCATTCCGAAATCTCTTGGAAAAAGCAATTTCAACTAAGGAAAGATCGTCAACAGCAACATGATAATTTTTTAGGCGATCGCTGAGGACAAGATCAATTTCTGTTTTGACCTGACTCCGCTTGGTGATAATTTCGGCGGCAGTATATTGGGCAATGATTGCTTTGATAGCTTCTTCGAGGGCAGGATTAATAATATAATCGGTAACTTGAATTTCATTGCCAACTTGTTGAAAAACTAGAGGCGTTTCATTAGGAATGAGATGCCAATTTAAAGCGAGATCAATCGAAATATCCTGTAAATCCTTGGATGAAGCTTCACTGGCAATTTCCTGTTTCTGCACCCTGACGTTAAGTTTTTCGACAGTATTAACGATAGGGATAATAAAATGAAGTCCCTCTTCTAAAGGCGTATTTTTCACCTGTCCAAATTGCATTAATACTCCCCTTTCCCCTGCTCCAACGATGACTAAAAAGGTGGAGCAAATCGCTAAAATTAAGAGGATTAGGATGATACGAATAGCAATAAAAGAATCTTTATTTTTGGAACGATTAGTGTTAGTTGCTATGGGTTGAAGAGGTGAATTAATTTCCATAAAAAAACGATTAATTAATAACTTCCTTTTATTTTAAGCGACTTCGCTAAATAATCGAGTTTCTAAGGCTTTGACAAAAACTTTTTGACCGACTTTTAGATCCAGGTCTTCTAGCTGATGGCGATTCAAATGAACTTCAAATTCTAATCCATCTCCATCAATTAAACCAATTTGAATTTCCCAACCGAGATAAATTATTCGTTGAATAGTTGCGGCGGTACTATCTTCTTGAAGTTCGGTAAAAATTTGTATTCGGTGGGGACGAACAAAAACAGGGTTAGAAACAGAGTCAAATTGATGGGATTTGAGTAAGCTGGCTTGAGATGAAAAAACATTGACTGCTCCAATAAACTTGATCACAAAAGCACTGGCAGGATTATCGTAAATTTGGGCAGTTGTCCCCACTTGTTCGATTTTACCCTGATTCATAATTACAATTTCATCGGCGACTTCCATTGCTTCTTCTTGGTCGTGGGTCACAAAAACGGTGGTGACGGGAAATTCTTCATGGAGTTGGCGCACCCAAACTCGTAATTCTTTGCGAATTTTGGCATCTAAGGCTCCAAAAGGTTCATCTAGCAATAAAACTTTGGGTTGGACGGCTAAAGCTCTGGCTAGGGCGACTCTTTGACGTTGACCGCCTGATAGCTGGTCAGGATAACGATCGCCGAGACCTTCTAATTTAATCAAAGCTAATAATTCATCAACTCGTTGTTTAATTTGGGAGCGGGGAGCTTTGCGAATATCCAGTCCAAAGGCGATATTATCCCGAACTGTCATTTCCTTAAAGAGGGCATAATGCTGAAAAACAAAGCCAATATTGCGTTTTTTGACATCTAAATAGGTCATATCTTCGCCATAGATAATAATTTTTCCTGTATCAGGCGGTTGTAATCCCGCGATCGCCCTTAATAAAGTTGACTTTCCCGAACCCGACGGCCCCAGTAAGGCAACCAAAGATCCTTCCTTTATTTCCAGATTGATCTCTTGTAATACCTTAAAATCCCCAAAATTCTTAGAAACATCCCGAATAACGATACTCATCTTAACCTCTAATTGTGATAATTTTTTCGTTGATTATTTAGAAATTTTAGATTGAAAAATTAGATATTGTCCTTAACTACATCATTTACATAGAAATACCGTACTATTTATTTGTCTTTTTCACAAGTTTATTTTTCAGGTGTTCATCACTTTTTAACTATCAGGCAATGGTTTTTGCTCTGAACGATTATTCCACTAGCTGAAAAATTTAGGGTCGGAATTTCTCAAGCAGCAGATTTTGTTGATCTAAATCTCTAAATTCATCTCTGAGCAAGACTTTTTAGTCCTTAAGTTTTTTTGATTGAATCAAACAGATTTTGGTCTTACGCACAAATATTTTGCACTACACTTCAAATATTATATTCGTATTTTAAATGTTTTACAATACATTCTCTTTGTGGTATGGTAAATAAAATACAAAAAGTCGGTAATAAAGGAGTAGTATGCAATCGATCTCCCCAGATCCAGATAACTTTCTCTTGCTGGACTTGCCTGCAAAAGTTAAATATGCGTTACTCGCCCTACTCGAACTAGCCACGAGCTTTAGTGATCAAAAATTCATCACTATTCCTGATATTGTTGCCAAACAGCCCATTCCAGAGCGTTATTTAGAACAAATTTTGATGAGTCTAAAGCGAAATGGCATGGTGAAAAGTTATCGCGGAATGAAAGGAGGTTACATTCTGACTCGTTCCCCTTGGCAAATTACGGTATTAGATGTCTTTATGGCGATTGAAGGTGAAAAAAAGACTCAATTTTCAACTTCTACTGCTTCAAATGATCGAATAATGCTTTCTGATATTTGGCAAGAGGCCCAAAATGCTATGTGGCAAATTTTGCAAAAACAAACCCTGGATGATTTACATCGCAGATGTGAAGCTTTTCACCAAGATTCGGTGATGTATCATATTTAGTTTTTTGATCTAACCTATTAAGTAAGACTGAATTTAGTGGGATTGATAATTATTCAATCTCATCTTCAATTTTTAACTCAATTGTATCTCTATTAAACGGAGGAGACTATTTTTTATGAATCGTATTACTACCTGGATAAAGCAACAAACAATTCGTGTTTTCAGTGTCGTTTTAATTGGACTATTTTTGGGATTTGGCTTGATGGGAAATTTGCCCGCCCAAGCTTTAACAATTAATAGTTCTAATAATACCAATAATACTAAACCCAATGTATCTTCTCCTGCAACTTCTGCGGTAAATTCAGAACTTCCAGGAACATCAACAACAGCTCCAGCGATCGATGCTACTGTTGAAACAACGCCAAGTCCTTTAGACGCATTAGTAAGCAAAACTCAAGCTTCTTTTGATAAAGCGTTAACTAAAGCCAATGACGCGATCGCTAATTTGTCTCAACAATTAGAGGAAGCATCAACGGCAACCGATCCTGCTATTCGTAAACAAATCAAAAAGGATCTAGAAAACAAACAGGATGATCTAGAAAATGCGGCGGATTCTATTGATGACCTGGGTGAAAAATGGCAAAAAATTGGTAAAAAATTAACGGCGGCATCTGAATTAACTCAAGGTGTACCGCAAACCCAACTCCAACAAAATATTAGTAAAGCTCAGCTATCCTTTGAAAATACGGCAAAACTGATTGATGACTTAGCTGATAGCACAGAAAAAGCTAAGAAAAATACAACGGCGGCTGTTCGTACCCAAATTGATGAACAAATTAAAGCGGTCAATCAAGCCTTAACAGACGCGACCCAAGCGATTCAATCCTTGACGCAAAAACAACCTGCGTAAGGTAAAATTTAAACCAAAAGCAAGCAGCATTTAAGTCCTCCTTTTTAGGGGGATTTTTTTAATATTTTAAATTGTGATCGCCGTTAATAATACCAACTATCACCATCGATATTGGCTTTACTCAAAATCTGTAAATTTAAAGCTTTTAAATAATCCAAACCTTGGCTAATTTTCTGCGTCGTTCCCTGTAATTCAACATCAAATATGCCTGGAGTATTGCGATCATGCTCCAGTTTTGCCGCTAAAATATTAACCCCTAAATGATATTGAGAGACTAATCGAGAAAGAATAGGTGTTTGAGCATAGCAATAGGGAATAGACAATTGTAAACGAATCTTTATCACACTAGGATTTCGATTGAATTTCATAGTTTATTCATCCCATCATAAAACTCCAAGAATTGAAAAAAGCCAAGAGAGAGAAATATAATCATTAAACTCTCCTGACTCTCTATTTTTTTGACTTTGCCATTAGCAAACAAAAAACGTGTTAACAACAAAATATCAATTCAGACTAATTTGCCTTGAATACCTGATCAAAAATACCTCCATCTTTGAAAAACTTCTGGTCAATAGCACTCCAGCCTCCAAAAGTCCCAACGGTAAAAAGCTTAGGCACTTTAGGAAACTTACTGGAAAATTTACCCGCTACCGAAGCATTAACAGGACGGAAACCTACGGTTGCAAACTCCGTTTGAGCTTCTGGCGTAAAGAGATATTTCACGAAAGCATCAGCCACTTGACGAGTTCCCCGTTTATCGACGGTTTTATCAACAACAGCAACAGGGGCATCAATGGAGATATTAACGGGAGGAATAATATAGGGGAAATTTTCTCCTTTGGATTTTGCTAACAGGATTTCATTTTCATAATTCAACAAGACATCACCCTGACCTTGCTTGATAAAAGCGTCCGTTGATTCCCGCGCATCTTTAGGTAGAACAGGGACAGAATTATAAACCTTGGTTGTGAATTCTTTCGCTTTTGCTTCACTTCCTCCTGTTTGAGTAACTGATCCCCATAATGCAAGAAAATTCCATTTTGCCCCACCAGAAGTTTTCGGATTAGCCGTAATAGTTTGAACATCTTTACGAGCTAGATCGCTCCAACCTTTAACTTTTTTAGGATTACCAGGACGGGTGACGATCGCTACAACCGATTTAGTCACAATGCCGTTATTGGGAACCTCTTTTTCCCAACCAGATTTAATTAAGCCAGCTTTCGCTAATTTTTCAACGTCGGAACCTACCGCTAGTTGAACAACATCAGCTTCTAGACCATCTAAGACTGCACGGGTTTGGGAACCTGAACCACCGTAACTTTGTTTAAAGGTGATTTTTTGTCCTTTTTCTTTTTGCCACTTAGCGACAAATTTAGGAATAATTTTCTCGTAGGCTGACCTGGTGACAGCATAGGAAACCAACGTTAATTGAACGTCTTTTTGTTGACTGACGGCGGGAGCGGCCATAAACTGTCCAACACTTGCCCCTGCAAGAACCACTGCGGTAACGAGGCTAACGGGGGATTTTAGAGTTTTGCCTAGCTGATGGGGAGAAAAAGGAATTACGGTTGATAATATTTTTGCTTGACTGGACATAGCCGTTCAATGATCCTCACTGAAAATAAAGAAAATAAACTACTACAACATTATCGGATTATGAAGATTAATGCAACATAAATCACAATAAATTCATCAACTTATGTAATTTAAGCTTTGGAGGGTTAGCAATTACTGGCAATGTTTATAAATCGTGACGATTGGGGAATATGGCGGAGAATTACAAAGAAAATACGCTAATTCCCAAGAATCAAGGAGTTCAGAAGGATTAAACGCTAGATTTTTTGGGATACTTCTAATGGGCGATCGCTTTCTTTGGGAATGGTTCAGCATGAGTCTGCTTGCAATTTTTAATGTATCATGGCATATTATACATAACTTTATCGACTTACTGTAGTTAAGATGGGATTATGAATATGTCCAGCAACGCTTACATTGTTTCTTCTCAATCCAAAGGTCGCCCCGATTTAGTGAAATTTAAAAGAATTCGTTGGCACAGTTATGCCTACGTCGTCATTTGGGGAGTGGCGATTATTATTTTGAGTGGTTTAGGTAGTTTGTATCTCTCTGAATTTTGGGGTGCTTGTGTGCGTCTTTTTCGTTTTAATCAACCTAAAACCCTTTTTTCGTCAGACAATTTGGATGAATCCTTGCAAGAATTTAGCTTAAAATAACTAAAATCAAGATAGAACAAGTTAAAAGGATTAAAATTGACTAAAAATCTCACAAAAAGCAGAATAAGCCTAAAAATAGAAAAAATAGTCGCTATTTCAAGTAATTCAAGTATTTAATTGAGTTTAAAAAATGCTTTGGATTCGGATTGAAGTAAGATCGTTTTACAATACATTTTGTCTGTGATACACTGAGTCCACGCTGAAAAATCAAGCTTAATTTGAGATGCAAACTCGTTTCTCAGATTCACACGGATATTTCTAATTAAACTTATGGCGGTATTCATATAAGTGAGATATGGCCAAAGCTTGATTAACAAGGGGCTTAAGCCCCTTGCCTATACCTCATACGACTGCATACCGCTATATCTGCTAACTCAAAACATATTCGACTGGCTCTGCTCAAATTAGCGAGAAAGTTTGATGATTAAAGATTCAATATGATTATCAATATTTAGGAATGATTAAAGATGCGAATTGCTAAAAATATTACTGAAGTGGTGGGACGGACTCCCCTCGTTCAATTAAACAAAATTCCCCAACTGGAAAAAGTGGGTGCGAGAATTCTGGTTAAGCTAGAAGGGATGAATCCTGCTTCCTCGGTGAAAGACCGCATTGGGGTGAGTATGATCGCGGCGGCTGAACAGGAAGGGTTAATTTATCCTGGTAAGACGGTTTTGGTAGAGCCGACTTCTGG
>JBEIFD010000054.1:0-11080 GCA_040382535.1 Merismopediaceae cyanobacterium | reverse complement strand
TCGGAAAACCTTAACGGAATTTTTTAGGATTACTACTTTTGCCAAGCCTCGCTTGAAAGAAAGTTTACCGTTAAAGTCTTCTCTACTCTCTGGACTAAATTGGCAAAGGTATTGAACATGATACAAATTATCATTTTTTATCCAGCAATCCGTTATAATAATTGCCTATATCAGGATTATCAGAAAAAAATTATGACTATCAATCCTTCTTTGCAGCAAGCTCTTCGTCAACGCCGCGCCCTGAAAGTGATCAGTGGACTCAATAATTTCAATATCGAGAACGTCACGGCTGTCATTAAAGCGGCCCAAGCTGGCGGTGCAACCTTCGTTGATATTGCCGCCGATGTTGATCTCATTCGCCACGTCCGACAACTGATTGATTTACCGATCTGTGTTTCTGCCGTCGATCCCCAATTATTAGCGAATGCAGTGGATGCAGGAGCAGATTTGGTCGAAATTGGTAATTTTGATAGTTTTTATGCCCAGGGTCGTCGTTTTGAAGCTCCTGAAGTTTTGGCGTTAACCCAAGCAACCCGTCAATTACTGCCTCATACAACTTTGTCCGTCACCGTTCCCCATATTTTGGCATTGGATGAACAAGTACAATTGGCCGAAGCCCTAGTCGAAGCAGGGGCTGACCTGATCCAAACTGAAGGGGGAACCAGTTCTCAGCCTAGTCATGCGGGAATTTTGGGATTAATTGAAAAAGCATCTCCCAGCCTCGCGGCGGCCCATGCCATTTCTCGTGCGGTTTCCGTTCCTGTTCTCTGTGCATCGGGTTTATCTAATGTGACGATTCCGATGGCGATCGCGGCAGGTGCTTCTGGCGTTGGAGTCGGTTCTGCAATTAATCAACTCAATGATGAAGTGGCAATGGTGGCGGCGGTACGAAGTTTAGTCGAAGCTTTAATCCCAAATCCTTCCTTCGTGCAAGTTTAAAGTATTTTCGAGTGAATTTTTTCGTTTTATCCTCCCTCTTCGGAATTTCTAATGGGGAGGATTTTTTAATGGTTGTAGAAGGAGCATTTTTCTACAAGGGCTTATGAAACTCTGTCGTTTACTCCTTCTCTTTTTTTTCAAGATCCATCTACTTAACGTAATTCCTGGTGTAATAATTCTTGGAAAAAGGTCAAATTAACGGTATCCCGCACAATTAGGAAAATTCCTAAGCCGAGTAATAAAACCAGCCCCGTTTGCATAAAATTTTCTTGAATTTTATTCGGTAAGGGTTTACCCAGTATTCCTTCAATCAGCAGAAAAACTAATTGACCCCCATCAAGAGCGGGTAAGGGCAGAATATTAATAACAGCAAGATTAATACTAATTAATGCGCCAAATTGGAAGAGATTGCTAATATCATTGCGAGCAATGTTCGCACCGTATTCAACAATTTTGATCGGCCCCGCGACTTGTTGGGCATTCTCGGAAAAATGACTGATGAGTTGCCAAAATCCTTGAACCGTTAAAACAATGATTCGTTCGTAGGCATCGGCACTATAACTGAGGGCTTCCCCAATACTTTGGGCGTGTTTAACCGATACATTGGGGGATAGGGCAACGCCAATTTTGCCTTTTCCTTCTGCGTTGGCGATCGCGGTAATCGTGACATCTAAAGTTTCTTCTCCCCGTTTGAGGACTAGGGGAAGGGGAATATTCAGAGAATTTTGGATTTTATCGATAAATAAACTGGTTGCTTCAGGATAGGCATCGAGGGGCTGATTATCAATGCTGAGAACAATATCTCCTGCTTGGATACCTGCGCTCATGGCCGCCGAACTGGGATCAACCTTGGGAATAACCAAACCAGGTTGTAAATCCTGCACGCCGACGGTAGAAACCTGACCCACCAAGAGAACATAGGCAAAAATCAGATTGGCAATTACCCCCGCACTAATGACGATCGCGCGATCGAGAATAGGACGATTTCGCATTAAATTGGGATCATCCAGGGGAATCTCGCTATCAGGGTCATCATCGGGAAAACCGACAAACCCCCCCAGGGGAATGGCTCGAATGGCGTATTCCGTCTGAGAACCTTGATATTTGAGCAAAATAGGGCCAAAACCCATTGAAAATTTGTTGGCGTAAATTCCCTGCAATCTCGCTGCTGCAAAGTGACCTAATTCATGGACAAAGATTAATACCGCTAAAACCGCGATCGCCGCTAATACTGACATAGTTTCGATAAGATAAACGCTAAAGATAGGGGAGAAATTTTTTGATACCCAATATTGGCAATTTAACATATAGAGCGCGATCGCTGTTCAGCAGAGGCAATTCGTCCATAAATCTCAAGACCCAGAGGGGCATTTTAGATTTTTTTGATAAAAGACTTGCAAAATTTACCGATGTATTGCTATGATGAGTAACTGTCATGAGCAATCCTCGGTAGCTCAGTGGTAGAGCGGTCGGCTGTTAACCGATTGGTCGTAGGTTCGAATCCTACCCGGGGAGTTTAAGTAAATTTAGATAAATTTTTAAGCGTGTCTCCTGCGCTTGACAATGTTTTTTTGCGGATAAAAAAGGACTATTCCCGACAAATCACAAGATCATTGGTGCAATGTTCAGGAAAATCGCTATAATCTTTAGTGTTTCTGTTGAACCATTTTTTGCCATCATGCTTGTTAAATCCACCACTCGTCACGTTCATATCTTTACTGCGGAAATTCATGGCAGTGAACTGGTTCCAAGTGATAAAGTCCTGACCCTAGATATTGACCCAGACAATGAGTTTAATTGGAGTGAGGATGCCCTACAAAAGGTTTATCGTCAGTTTGATGACTTGGTGGAATCCTACAATGGCGATGAATTGAGTGAGTATAATTTACGTCGCATTGGCTCGGATTTAGAGCATTTTATCCAGAAACTCCTCCAGACAGGAGAAATTAGCTACAATCTCAACTGTCGTGTTTTGAATTACAGTATGGGATTGCCTAAGATAGAAAATCCCGAAACGGAAGGCAAGTATCATTTAACCTAAGTTTTTCTGTAATAAACAAGCTCAAGGGCGATCGCGGGGTTGACTATTTTTTCTCAAAAATCATCCCCAATAAAGAGTCTCAAATCTTGAAATAGAGATAGCTTTATAATAATTAATTATCCGTTTTCCCTAATCTCTTTTTTGGGGGGAATCGGTAATGAGTCACAGGATACAGCTAGATAACGTAAATTCTATTAATCTAGCGGTTTGTCGATATAACGATAGCTTTGTCTCCTGTAACTGCAACATTTTTAACTGATAATAATGAATGACTTGGTTTGGCGACTGTTTTTCGTTTTCTTTTTCATTGGTATCAATGCGTTTTTTGTCACGGCAGAGTTTTCCATCGTTACAGTGCGGCGATCGCGGATTAATCAATTAGTGGATGAAGGAGATATCCCCGCTCGAAGTGTGAAATCGCTCCAAAAACGACTAGACCGACTCTTAGCCACCACCCAACTAGGGATTTCTCTCGCCAGTGTTGGTTTGGGATGGATCAGTGAAAAAATTGTTGCCGATGTCACCCATTATCTATTAATTCTGTTTGACGTTAACCCCGCTTATCATTCCTTTCTGCTCATGGCTTTGCCATTCCCCTTGCTTTTTTCCTAGTTGTTTATAGTCAGATTGTTTTAGGCGAATTATGCCCCAAGTCCCTCGCTTTTCTCCACGCAGAACAATTATCCCGCAGTCTTGGCCCCATTATTAATGCGATCGCAACTATTGCCCATCCCTTCATCTGGCTTTTAGACGAATCCACCAAGGCATTATTAAAATTAGGCGGTGTTACTATTGACCGCACCAGTTGGTATAGCCGCATCACCCCCGAAGAATTACAACTGATTATTGCCACAGAAGGCGAATCCAGTGGATTAGACTCCTCTGAGCGCGTCATTCTCAATAATATGTTCAAATTTGGCTCTGTTTCCGCGACAGAAATCATGGTTCCCCGCCATCAACTTTCTAGCATTTCTGAGACCATCACTTTTTCTGAACTTCTCCAAAAAGTCGCGATCGATGGACATTCCCGCTATCCCGTGACGGGAGAATCCCTCGATGATATTTTGGGCATCATTGATTTTAAAGATTTAGCTATCCCCCTGAGTACAGGTCAATTAACCCCAGAGAGTCCCATCGAACCCTGGGTTAAACCTGTCCGCTTTGTGCCAGAATCAACACCCCTCAGTGATTTGTTAACCATGATGCAGCGATCGCACCTTAAAACCGTGATGGTCGTCGATGAATTTGGCAGAACCTCTGGACTGATTACCCTAGAAGATTTGGTAGAAGAAATTTTGGGCGAATCCAGCCACGATGAAAATGATGAAAATGAAGATGTTATTTTGCTAGAAAGAATTGACGATGAAACCGTGATTGTCGAAGCCCAGATGAACTTGACGGAATTAAACGAAATTTTAGGATTAGACTTGCCCTTTGCCGATGATTATCAGACTCTCGGCGGATTTTTACTCTATCAATGGCAAAAAATTCCGACCCAAAATGAAACCTTAATTTATCAGAATTTAACTTTTACTGTTGTTACCGTTCAGGGGCCACGACTCGAAAAAATTCGTATTCATCGAGGATCTACCATAAATTCCCCTGCGACATTGGAAAAAACGCCAACATTCAAGTCAAATCCTATTTTGGTTAATCATTACTCCCATTCCCGATAAAAAATGTGTTCAAATCTAATTATTAAGGACAGGCAGGATGCCCATCCCACAAGAAAGATTGATTTTTTGATGTTCTCTAGATTTACAATGTCGATCGCGCGGTTTCGAGGACAGGGTGAAAGAAAAAGGCTAACCCAATAATGGTATAGGTGGCTAACAAGAGGGTTCCCTCTAGCCAGTTTGAGCGACCATCATTACTAATGGAGTTGACAATTAAGACTGCCACTACCACTGCCACTAATTCAAAGGGATTAAAATCTAAATCCATCGGTTGCCCCATAAACCAACCTGCTATCACCAACACGGGAGCAACAAAAAAGGCAATTTGTAAACTTGATCCCATGACCACTGAGACGGATAAATCCATTTTGTTCTTCATGGCAACGGTGACGGCGGTGGCGTGTTCGGCGGCATTGCCAATAATCGGTAACAAAATTACCCCTGTAAAGAGAGAACTTAAGCCCAGAGTTTCCGTAGCCACTTCCAAGGAATCCACTAATAATTCAGAGGCGATCGCGACCCCCAGGGTAACGACTAATAAAACCGCGACCCAGAGCCAGAGTTTCGGTTTCGTTGGAGAATGCTCAGATGCTTCAGGATCTTCTTCTTGTTCAGCCATACCCACATCGTAGAGATAGGCATGGGTTTTCATCGAGAATAGCAAAGAAAGCCCGTAAACAACAATTAAAACCACTGCTACAGCGACGGATAATTTTTGAATGCTGTCTTCTCCAATCCCCGTTGAAGTATATTCCACCGCAGTCGGCAATAAAATTGAAATAACCGCTAAATTCATAACCGAAGCATTCATCCCTGCCGCCGAAGACTGAAATACCTGTTCTTTATAACGCAATCCGCCCAATAACATGGCAAAACCCATCACCAGCAGTAAATTCCCGATAATCGAACCCGTCAGAGTGGCCTTAACCACGTCGATCAATCCTCCTTTTAGGGCAACTAGGGCAATAATTAATTCGGTGGCATTACCAAAGGTTGCGTTCAACAGTCCGCCCAAATTGGGGCCAACAACGACGGCAATTTCTTCTGTGGCCAAACCCATAAAGGCGGCGAGGGGAATAATTGCGAGGGCTGCGGTAATAAAGACCTGGGTTTCACCCCATTCTAAATAATGACCTGCAATGGAAATGGGCAAAAAGATTAGTAAGACAGCGAAGATTGTGTTTTTATTTAGCATGGAGTTGAGCGAAAAAAGGGCAGCGATCGCACAGGAATGACAATATAAAAGAGGCTTTATTTCAGGACTAATTCCTATTTTTAGCACAAATATCCTGGATAGATTCTAATCTGCTATTCTCTCAACTGGCCCAAATCTGACGAAAATATTAATGATTAATGCAATCCTTGAGTATGCGCTGGTCATTGGCACTTAATTTTCCCAAGGCATAGTAGCCGTCCAAGGTCATATTTCCTAGACTTGGATGATTCCCTGCCACAGGTTCCTGGGGTTTCAAAGCGATCGCATAGGGAGACACACTATTATCGTAGGGGTCACGAATCGATAAACTGAGTTGGATGGCGGTTAATTCTCCTGAAAAGCAACTATATTCAGAGCGGGGTTGATAAAACGCCCCTGTGACTTTTCCTGCATTCACTGTAAAGACTAGATATTCCTGTCCTAGTTGTTCACGCTGGGGTGACTGGCCATAGAGGTAGGTTCCATCTTTGAGGGGAAAGAATTGCGGCTTTTGAACGAGAGAAATTTCTGCGCCAGTTTGAGTATCATGCACCGAAGAATGCAAACCAACGCGAGTGGCTGCCTCTGCGATTATTCCTGAATTCAACAGACTAAAGCCCGCGATCGCTATCAATAATAGTGAAGATTGGATAGATTTAAATAATTTAATGGAAGTGGAGGAGGTTGTTAACATGAGATTCAAAGCCCCTGGATTCTTCAAGCTGGCCTATCTTCAACCTAACAGAATCCTCTCTTCAAGCAATTCACCCAATAGGATGAAATCGTTTCAAAAATGGCATTTAAAAATGCGATCGCTGAATCCCTAGAAAAATAGGTCAATGAAAATTAATAATAAATTTAACTAAACTAGATTTAGTTGTTTTCTGTAATCGTCATTCAAACAATGAAATTGAACCCAAGTAACGACCTAAGCTTAACTCACCAATTCACGTTGTCCAGGGAGCAACCACGCGACTGTGTTTTTGATGATAAGTCCAACAGAAAAAATTCCCTTGTCCGACAAAATATAAAAGTTTTATAATTCTTTTTTACTATCTCCTATTTTTATGCTATAGTGTGTTACGAACAGCTCCTTATCTACATTCAAAGCCCAGGTTTTTACAAGCATTTATTTCGCTTAAATTACTGAATGCTTATTTCATTATTTTTTAGAGGAGTAATTTTGGTGTCAAAACTTTGATATGATCTTCTGAAGAACCATTAAGTTTAAATAATCATAATATAATGAAACAGCTTCTTTCTTCATCTTTTAAAGATCGGTATCGTATAAAATTGACTGCTTATAAAGAAAATTGGGCAAGCTTACAATCGGAATGGAGAATTCTTCTTGCGAAAATAAGAAGACAGTTTTTTCGTCCTAAATTTCCTGATTTAGATGGAAAGCTCAATCTCCATCTTGGTTGTGGAGACATTAATCATCCGCAATTTGTTAATGTTGATGGTTTACCTGCCCCTCATATCCATTATGTAAGAAAAATTGATGATCTGTCATTCTTACCGGCCAGCAAAGTAGATTTAATTTATGCTTGTCATTGTTTGGAGCATTTTTCACATTTAAAAGTATATTACGTCTTAACAGAATGGTTTAGAGTTTTAAAAAAAGGTGGTATTCTTCGCCTATCTGTACCAGACTTTGATCTGTTATTAGACATTTATAAAGATAATGACAACAGTACTTATTCGATTGTAGGGATGTTAATGGGAGCGCAAGATTATAAATACAATTTTCACATGGTAATATTTAATCGCTCTGGCTTGACTGAGTTACTTCTTAAAGTTGGTTTTTCTGAAGTAAGAGAGTGGAAACCGTGTTCAGATGAGTTAACTACCGTTGATGATTCTTCAGGACGTAAAATTTTAATAAATGGTAAATATTGTCCTGTAAGTCTTAATCTTGAAGCTATTAAATGAGATTTGCTGAGATTTTCTTCTGTTTTATGATTTCTTAAGTCAATGCCTTATTCATGGTAATTTTTATTGCTAGAACTAGATATTTTTTCCTTTTTAAAAAATCTATTTTCAAAGAAGAAATGAAAATATTTTATAAAGCCAATAAACAAAGCTATGATCAGAGATGGAATAAAACTTCGCCGCCAATAAGCCCTCCATACGATTTTATTCCAAATAGAGAAAATAATTTTTTCTGGTAAAGTTAAAGGCAATTCATCTGGTGAGTCTGCTAGGGCAACATAAATAGTTCTGTCAATAATACTTCTATCAATTCCAGTTAATGTATTAATCAAAGAGATATTCTGAGTATTCCAATCTTGAATTTGGTTAATTATTTTACTCGCCCAAAAAGAGCTTCGATATTCCCGACTATATTTAATACAGTAACCTAGTCTTTCATTAAAGGTTCCTTGGCTCCAAGTAGTGGGAGTGTCACCTTTTCTTACAGAATACATGGTGTAAGGAAATCTTTTCAATCTAGGAAGGAATCCTAAATTATTAAAAGCAAATTTTACATATTTTTCCATACTCCAATCTTGACGATTACTCATTTGTTGATATAGCTGATCTGGATTCGCAATAATTGGATCGGCGATCGATAAGACATTAATAATATCATTTCGATGAACAACGGTATGTCTATCATTAAGTCCCCCATAATCTTCTCCGTCTGGGACCCAAATAAATTTAGAATCTAGACAATCCATTGGTATATGAGGAACTTCATATATAAAATCCGAACGTGTTATGATGTACCAGTCATATTTTTCGAGAATGTTATTAGCGATAATTTGCTCTTTTAAAAACCATCTAGAATAAATTTGTATTGCGGGTGAAAAAAATCGGACATTTCCTTCTTTTATTTCCCCTAACCAAAGTTCTTTAATTTCCAGTAATTGTCTCCAATTTCCTTGATAATTTTTAGCTTTTTGAGCGGAATCAAAAAGCTCACTCCAGTCACTAGGTTCTTCAAATGTCCACACATATTTAGCCTGTTTATAAAAAGGATTATCTCTGTCCTCTCTTTTACTATCTCCAACGCAGAGACATAAATCTGCTTGAAGACTATCTAAAAAATTAGTTTTAAAAGAATCAAAGGTTAAGTCAGAACCTCTAGTTTCAGGTAACACAATAATCAGTACAGATTCCATAAAAATACCTATTTCCCTTTATAAATGCTTTTAATTTGAATTATTTAATATTAAAATTTTAATCTAGGGGATGCTAAATTTTTGGATGTGCTACTATCATACATTTTGTTGCCTTAACTGATGCTTGTTTTTTAGAAAAAATTGAGATTAGATAACGCTTCCAGGAAAGGGGACAATAAATAATTGGACTAACGTTCAATCTGGCTTGTATAAACCAGTTGCTGATAACAGTATGATCATTAATAAAATTGAATCCAGAAAATTCAAATTGATCATAATTTTCATTTTTATGATTGCTGGTATTTTTATCGCAACTAAAATTAAAATGATCAGAATTAACTAATTGACAATAGTGATCAAGGCTAATATTCATCAAAGTGGCAATGATTGTTCCATTTTTTTCCAGAAGATTAACAAATTTTTTCAAATATATTTCTGGTTCGGCAACATAATGCAGGGTTTCTAAAAATAAAATATAGTCAAATTTACGAGATGACAGATTATCAAGCGATCGCTCAAGGTCGGGTGTGATGACTTCTATTCCTTTCTTCTTAGCCAGGGTCGCAATGATGGAATCGAGGGGAATGGCCGTCACGTCATGGCCCATCTGAACTAGTTTCTCCTCTGTGCTTCCGTCGCCACATCCTACCGATAAAATTTTGCAACGACCTGAACCAATTTTCTTTAAGACATCTTGATCACAATTGTTAAGGTATTTCTTATCAAAACCACGTATTAAAAGTTTAGTTTGATCGTCTAAAAAACTAGTATTAACTAAATCTCCATTAACAATTTTCTTCATGGCTTCGATTTGGGGTTTTAATTGTTTCATATTCAGCCCCCATTTATCAATATAGTTATTAGGAAGATGCTGAACTAAAAAATTCTCGATATTTGATAAACAGATGACTTTCTCTAAACCACAATCAATAAAAGGATCGGCTGATGCCGCCTCTAGAACGCCACCCGCTCCTGATATTCTAGGAAAATTATCATAGCTACCTGATTTAATGGCTGTAGAAAGTTGGGATTGGGTCAGTAGATAACAAGCAGAATGTTTGTTGTTGAATTGTGCAAAAAATTTTGATTGAACACATTGGACTGATTTTGCAATCCAATGATAACTATAATGAATATCCGTCAGTAGGATTTCATTTTCTTGATTAACTTCATGACGAACAAAACCGAGAACTTGATTCTCTGGAAGGATTTTACTGGTCTCTATAAATGCTTCTATGTTTTGTTGAGTAATCAGAATATCATTTTCAGTATAGAGAAATAAATCGTAGTTATTCAGGTTATCAATAAATAATTGGCGATGGGCAAACACTAAAGAACGCGGATCAGCATTAGGAAGACCTACAAAACATTGAATGTCGTCTTCCAAATTTTTTTCTATATTAGACTGAACGATAATATCTTTTTCATAGGGTATTTCTCTCAACGATTGGAGCAATGTATTCAAATAGTCATCATTTTTTTCTCCGTAGCTGGCAATTGCAATTAAAATTTTCATCGTTGAGTTATTATTCCGTTAAGATTTGAAGATTCTAGATGATTTTTCCAACAATGTTTTAAAATTATCTTTTATTCAAAGTAAATTTTCTTTTGAGAAAGAATTTTACGGAGAATTTAGGGATGATAATATCATAATTTTTCAAAAAATGGGACGAATTGTCTGAAATCATATTGATTAAACATTGTCTCCCGATATGGGGTGGGCGGGAATGGCGGCAATAATCGCATCGATCACTTTTCCCACGCTGACAATTTCTATTCCTGATACTTCGGGAGCATTTTGTCCCTTGGGAATAATAGCGCGTTTAAACCCTAATTTTGCTGCTTCTTTTAGTCTTAATTCAATCTGGGAAACCGATCGCAACTGACCGCCTAATCCGACTTCACCGATTAATACGGTACGGGGATCAACCACGCGATCGCGAAAACTGGCCACGACAGCGATCGCAATCCCTAAATCGGCGGCGGGTTCGGCCACTTCTAATCCTCCTGCTGCGGCCACATAGGCATCTAATTTGGAAAGGGGAATGCCGACTCGTTTTTCTAAAACTGCTAAAATTTGTTGTAAACGACTGTAATCTAAGCCTGT
>JBEIFD010000053.1:0-11142 GCA_040382535.1 Merismopediaceae cyanobacterium | reverse complement strand
TCATCTAATTCAACTAGAATTAAATAGTTTCTTGCAAATTTATACCCATAATACTCTTGAGACCAAAACTGCTGTTGAGATCTTCTTACGAGGAAGTCAATTAAATCGTCATCTTTAAAAAATGGCTCATTTAACTCAAAAAAAGGCTCATCTAACCCATTAAAAATAGAATTAGCTTCGAGTAAATTCTCATATTCAAAATTAGCTAATGGTTTATCATGTTCATCATTAGAGCGTAAAATTAGTCGATGAGCTATAAAAAATAACCCCCATTGAGTGACGTTGGTATGCTTAGACTTATTACTGTCAAATGCCAAATTGTCACGCACTTTGTTAGCATTAAAAAGCTGCTTGCTTAATTTCGCAATTTGTATTAAAGCAGGAAATAATTCATATTTTTCCAAAAAATGGTCTAGATCATTCACATTCGACATAATTAAAACCAGAAATATTGAATAGTATTATGATCGCCGTCTCGTAGTTTGTATCGCACACACCAAACGAAAATATCAATACAAGTCATAAACTGCACTTTATAGTTAAATAGACCCTGTAAATCTAAAAATATTCTTAAGTTTTAGAAACTTAACCAAAATAGCGAATTTAACATTAAGGATTAAATTTTGATCCCCGAATTAGCCAGCCAATAGCACCGCCTATCGTACCACTCATAACAGAACTAATCATTGCGGTGACAATAATTAAACCAACCTGTTTCCAGTTTTTGAGTTCTCCAACTTTCTCCACTAAATCAGGCACTTTTTGAAGATAAAGTTGTTGAGTTTGTAAAGTGGCTTCTATCTTTCCGACACTCACTTTTAAATCAGTAATCTGAGTCTGAAAATCCATAAGCTGACTCTGCATATTTGCCATCTGAACCGATTGGGCTGTGATTAAATCTTTAATTTCCTTAAGATCATTTTCTGTTACTGTGGCCATAGAGCATGGTTCCTGGAGCTTAAATTTTAGGAAACAGACTAAAACAATTATTATACTGTCTATTCTATTTTTAACATAACAGACTAAACTAAAAACATCAACCCATTTTCAGGTTTTCCCCTTGCTTGGAGAGGCTCATGATCTATGACGATCGCCATTGATAAACTCAGTTTTGCCGATTATTGCTCCTATACCGATGGAAGCGATCGCCGTTATGAATTAGTGGATGGAGAATTAATTCTGATGAGTCTTGGTACAGGTCAACATGGGGCGATCGCCGAATATTTGAATGAGATTTTTAAAACAGAAATCCGTCAACGAAACTTACCTTGGACAGCGAAGGATATGCGAATTGGTGTTCAATCTCCCAGGGGAGGACGCTGGGATACATCACGCATTCCCGATGTAACCGTACTGACTTTAGCTCAATGGAAATCTCTCTCCCAACGAGAAGCCATTATTCCCTTAAATGAAGCCCCGCCCCTGTTGGTCGTAGAAGTCGTTAGCGAATCGACCCAGACCACCGATTATCGCAGTAAACGTTCAGAATATGCCATTCTCGAAATTCCTGAATATTGGATTGTTGATCCGCTCCAACAACGAGTAACCATTTGTACTTTGTTTGATCGGTATTATGATGAAATAATTTTTACGAACGGCGATCGGCTTATTTCATCGATTTTTCCAGAATTAATGTTAACGGCTGAACAAGTGCTTCGAGCAGAGAATTAAACAATTTCAAAAGATTGCCCTAGTAGCTGAAACTCTTGGGCTTCTCCTCGTTTTAATTTAGCTCTTAAAGCGGCAAAATGTCTTACTGTTTCTTGAGAATAAAGGCGTTCACCACAGCTTAGACAGACTTCTGCTGTTACGGAAATAGAGGCAATATTTACACCACCCCTTAATAATTTCGTAACTTTTTTTCAATTAACTCACCGCCACAAACAAGACATTTTTCAAAAGGCATCATAAGCAATAACTTGTATTTAATAAGAAGTTTGAATCCTTTTTCTAGTGGTTTTGCTAGTTCTTTTTCAGCCGTTTTCAAGAATTCAATTCGATATTCTGCCATGAATTTAGAGTCCTAAATTTTGTTTGACATTCTCCCAACTCACACGCTCTTTATTTTTGGGATCAGCTTCCGCCATCATCGCGTCTCTAACATCTAATAAATCTTCTAATTCTTCGGCATCAATAACGGCTAAATTCCCGTTAACAATTTGCTCTAATAAGCCATCAAGGGAAAGGTTTAGCTGATTAGCCAAACTAGAAATTCCCTGCAACGTTTCATCCGATAAAAGAATTTGGTTCATCGGTCTAATTCCCCACTATTTTATTGTTATACCTTTGGCGATCGCGGAGAAAGCATCAGAAAAATCCCCCCTATTCATCCAGGGTTTTATCCCGTACTCCCCGAACAATGCGAGACAACTCCGATTTTTCATCCACACTAATCCGAGTCGGAGAACCACTAATAATTCGTTCATAATTACGGAACGAATCCTTAATATCAGGGCCGTCTTGACTAATGCTATATTCACGGATGCCCTTATCATGCCAAGATCCCCGCATCTTAAAGACATTGATCGCACGGGACATTTCCCCCCGAATTTCCACATATTGCAACATCAAAATCGTATCTGTGATGGTTGAAATATGGGATTCCGTGATCGAGTGCGCCCCCATAAATTGATCAGTCGTATTCGTGAAAAAGCCCGTTACTTCTTCCTGTTTCGCGTAACCCGTCACCCCAATCACAAACTGACGAAACGCATTATTGGTAACACCTCTAGAAAGCGCAGAAAGGGAGTCGATCGCAATTCGAGAAGGCTTAAACTGGGAAATTTCTGATTTAATCATTTGTAAATGATCTTCCAAACCCGTTGATTCAGGGTAAGTACAGAGTAATTTTAATAAGCCTTTTTGCTCTAGTTCCTCAAAATCAATACCCCAAGAAGACGCATTTCGAGAAAGTTGGGCGCGGGATTCTTCATAGGCAAACAAAATCGCCCGCTCTCCCTGACGGCAACCTTCCTCCAAAAATTTACTGACTAAAAGGGTTTTACCCGTTCCCGTTGCTCCCGTTGCCAAAATGATGGAATCACGGAAGAAACCGCCGCCACACATTTCATCCAAGGTTTTAACGCCCGAAGAAACACGGGTATTGGAAGAACGTTGAGTCAACTGCATCGCGCCTAATGGGAAGATATTAATTCCCTCCTGGGTAATGGTGAAGGGATATTCTCCTTTCATGTGGGTTGTTCCCCGCAATTTGAGGACTTCAACGGTGCGTCGCCGCCGTTCTCCCTCCAAAACATTTCGTAAAATCACGACGTTATCGGAAACAAATTCTTCTACCCCAAACCGAGCAATGGGGCCGTATTCTTCAATGCGCTCCGTCGTCATGATCGAGGTGACTTGTAAATGCTTGAGGCGAGCCACTAACCGAAAAATTTCTCGTCTAACCACAGAAGCTGCATCATATTGCTGAAAAACGGCAGTGACGGAATCAATGGAAACAAGTTTCGCTTTATATTTAAAAATGGCGTATTGCAGTCTTTCAATTAAAGCTGAAAGATCAAAACTTCCTACCACTTCTTGGCCATCGGGATCGGGAGAAGCATCCAGAATAAAAAGTTTTCCTTCGTCAATCAGTTTTTGTAGATCCCAGCCGAAACTATGGGCATTGAGAATAATATCGTTAGGCGATTCTTCAAAGGTCACCAAAAGACCAGGAGAGTCGGAATGGATAATGCCATGATAGAGGAATTGAACAGCGAGTAAGGTTTTCCCTGTACCAGAGGTTCCGCTCACCAGGGTTGTACGCCCAATCGGTAGTCCACCGTGAGTAATTTCATCAAAACCCTCAATCAAGGTATGGATTTTGCGGACTCCTCTACGAGAACTGTCCATTTCTAATAATTTTTGTTCGCTTTCAATCAATTCATTCATGGTAATTATTTTATTCGGTTTGATTAATTAATTTAATCCATTAGTTTAGTTACAAAAAATGCCAGTCAAAAAGTCTTTGAACTGCAATGTTATTCAAATTCGGCCTCTCTTTCTCGGATTTCATCATAAAGCAAATCCAAACCAATCAGAACTTTTTCTCTGTCGGAAAGATCGCCGATGATTTTGCGGACGGGGGGCGGCAAAATTTTTGCGAGTGTGGGCGTTGCTAGAATTTTGTCCTCTTCTGCGAGTTGGGGATTTTTTAGGACATCAATGACTTTTAAAGCATAGACTCCTTTAAATTCATTTTCTAAGATGGTCTTTAAGGTCTTCAATGCTCTGACGGAGTTGGGAGTATTTCCTGCGACATAGAGTTTAAGAACATAGGTTTTTTTGAGGCTCGTCATGATGATTATCCTTAAAGGTAAATTTCTAAATAATGGGAATTCATGAATGTGCTTTATTGAGAAACGGCTAATCGTTTAAAACTTGCTTGGTCTAATCGGGTTGATAAAAAAGATCGAAGGGAATATCTTCCCTGGGAATGGAGCGACGATACATTTCACCGAGATGGGCCAAAATATCAATTAGGGCCAAACGGTAGTCTAGTAATATTTCATCGCTTCTTCCTTCTAGTTTGAGGCTTTGGGAAAATTTATCCATTAATTCCATGTGAATTTCTAAAATTTGGGAAATGGAAATGTCAGAAAAAAACGTATGGTTTACAAACTGGTCAATCATTTGATTGAAATTTTCATCGGGAGAAAAGTAGTTGAGAATAATTTCTCGATATTCGTTGCTAAGTTTGGCTAGAAATTCTTGTTTTTCTCGCCGAGTGAGGTTGCGATAAAAGTAATTTGGATTTCGTTTGTAGTACACGCCCAAATATCCCAATCTTTCTTTGAGTTTATCGGCTAATCGACGTTGTTGCAGTAATAAAAAACTTTCTTGGGATCGATCTGTTGGGGTTTTGTTGAGGGAGGTTTCTATTTCGGCTAAAGTCTGATTGGGGCGGAGGTGGAGATAATGGGCGATCGCACGGTCTAGGATGACAGGGATATTTTCCCATTCGGATTCAGGCAGTCGAATTTCTGCATTATGATAAAGCACCGTTGGCATCCCTGGTTTCGCGGATTGTTTGACCATTCTTTCGGGATTAGATTCTAGAATAACAACGGGAAACAATCTGCCCTGTTCGTAAAGCTGATTAAAAAAGGGAAGAATAGAAGGGTCGTTAAAAATAATTAGACAGTCTATCTGTTCGGTATTACCCGCAATAAAAGCTAGAAAGTCACCGAGGTCATTAAAACAGTTAAGACGATAGCGATCGCCATTGAGCCACTCAAGCAATTTTTGGGCAATGCGATCGGGAACGAAAAGACAGAGGGATAGGGTCGTCTGCAAGGTCAAAATGACTAATTTTATCTAACTTCGGATTAACTATATATTAATAATAGCCTTTTACCATAACTAATAATCTAATCGCCAATCGATTTAGGAAAGCCACCATGCCAGCAAATCTTAGTCCCCTCGCGGGAAAGCTCGCCCCCGTTGAAAGTTTGATCGATGTCAACCAACTTCTGACGGCCTACTATTCCCTCCAGCCCGATCCTGAAAATTCCCTACAACAAGTCAGTTTTGGGACATCGGGGCATCGGGGATCATCCCTCAGCAGAACCTTTAACGAAGACCATATTCTGGCGGTTTCCCAAGCCGTTGCTGAATATCGTGCTAGTCAAGGCATTAATGGCCCCCTCTTTTTAGGGATGGACAGTCACGCCCTCTCCGATCCCGCCCAAAAAACCGCTTTAGAAGTTCTCGCGGCCAATGGGGTAGAGGTATATTTGACCACCGCCAGCGATTACAGCCGATTTACCCCGACTCCTGCTGTTTCTTTTGCGATTCTGTCCTACAATCAGGGCAAAACCTCTGGACTCGCTGACGGAATTATTATTACACCTTCCCACAATCCCCCAAACGATGGCGGTTTTAAATACAATCCTCCTTCGGGCGGCCCTGCTGAACCTGAAATTACTAAATGGGTTCAAAATCGGGCCAATGATTTACTCAAAGCGAAAAATAATGGGGTTAAACGATTTACCTACGAAAAAGCCTTGCAAGCTGAAACTACCCATGAATATGATTTTGTGACACCCTACGTTAATGATTTAGAAAAAATCATTGATTTAGATGTTATTCGCGCTTCAGGAATTCGGTTGGGAGTTGATCCCCTGGGCGGCTCAAATGTGGCTTATTGGGAACCGATCGCGGCTCGTTATGGTTTAAATCTGACGGTCATTAATCCCAAAATTGACCCGACTTTTCGTTTTATGACCCTAGACTGGGACGGCAAAATTCGTATGGATTGTTCTTCTCCCTACGCAATGGCGAGTCTGGTGAAGATAAAAGACGATTATGATATTGCTTTCGGGAATGACACCGATTCTGACCGTCACGGTATTGTTACGCCCAGCGTCGGTTTGATGAATCCCAATCATTTTCTCTCTGTAGCCATTTGGTATTTATTCACCCATCGTCAAGAGTGGTCGGGATTAAGCGCGATCGGCAAAACCCTAGTGAGCAGTAGTATGATTGACCGCGTAGGCAAGGAAATTGGGCGAAAAGTCTATGAAGTCCCTGTGGGCTTTAAATGGTTTGTCAATGGTCTCTTGGATGGTTCCTTTGGCTTTGGGGGAGAAGAAAGTGCAGGAGCTTCTTTTCTGAAGAAAAATGGGACGGTTTGGACAACGGACAAGGACGGCATCATTATGGATTTACTGGCCGCCGAAATTACCGCTAAAACAGGGAAAGATCCTGGTTTACATTACAAAGACCTGACCGATCGCCTCGGTAATCCCGTTTATCAGCGCATCGATGCCCCCGCGACTCCCGAACAAAAAGCCCGCCTGAGCAAACTTTCTCCCGAAGATGTAACCGCTTCTTCCCTGGCAGGAGATGCGATCGTCGACAAAATGACTAAGGCTCCAGGCAATCAAGCCGCGATCGGGGGTTTAAAAGTGACAACAGATTCAGGTTGGTTTGCCGCTCGTCCTTCTGGAACAGAAAATGTCTATAAAATCTATGCAGAAAGCTTTAAAAATGAAGAGCATTTACAACGTATCTTCAAAGAAGCGGAAGAAATTGTCAGTGAAACCTTGAAATGATGTTTCTCTTTTATATAAGGTGTATAAGGCGATCGAGATCTTTAAAAATTTCTTTACACTATTAAAATCTAGAGAAAATTCTGTAAATTGGGAGGAAAACAAAAATCCTCCTTTTTTTATAAAAAATTAGGGGACAGCCTTCCGCATTTCCTTAAGAAGTTGACCAATGGTCATAAAAGTTGGATTATTTTCTAAGGATTTTAAGGTTTCTTCATCCGCCAAATCAATAATCTTGTTGTAAGACTCTAGGGCTTGATTGAATTTGTTAATATTAGCGGATTGATTTTTGGGCAATAAGCCATTGATGCTTAACATAAGGTTACCCACCGATTCAGGATCTGCACCCGCCAAAACAAACTCGATAGCCGAACCAACAGCTTCTTTGTTAACACCTGCTACATAAATAATTGTTCCAAGGGAAGCCGCTTTATCAACTCGTTGTTTCGGGCCACTAATGATAAAAATATCTGCTTCTTGATTGGGTTTTTGTAGGGATAGCTGTCGCTTAATGGTTTCTGAAACCTCCATTTTATCTGAAGTTTCCGTTTTACTGGTTGATGGGGACTGAGCAGAACAAATAACAGGAATTAAAACTGAAATGTAGACTAAAATGGGTAAGATTTTTAAAATTAAAGCATTCATAAATTAATATAAGAATTTTATATAATACCAATTTTTTGTCGTTTTGCTGTTAAAAAATGTTTATGAAAAGAACTTCTCGATTCGACCAAACTATAGAGTATGAAAGCCAATAAAATCTATATTAAAGTTACTCAAACATGAAAAACCAATACAACTAACAAGATCTTTAATACAGCACTTATCGTGATCTTGATATACATTTTTTCTACCAGTCTTGGTGAACATTTTTTATTTTTATTTGCGGAACACAATTATCCACAGTGCTGTAATAATATTTTATGAGTAGATTTCTTAGAGCGTGGTAATATTGTTATTATATCCCCACAAAAACTTCTCTATGATCATAAAAAATCATAAATTAATTAAGGAGCAATTGCATATATAACGTTAACTCCGACGATCAATTACATATATAACTTCAACTCCGAAGAGATTGAGATTAACAGGGCCATCATTTAAACCTGTGGTAGAAATGATCTCAAACACTGCGGCATTAGCCTCTGTAAGAGTCTCATAGCGCGTAGTTGTTCCGGCAAAAGTCACAGTTAGTTTGTCGATTGTTTCCCATAGTGCACCCGCTACGAGTTGGTTATTGGTATTGACTGCAATTTGAGCTAAATCTGACGAGGTAAAAGGATTGTTGAAAAGTGCGTTCTTGGTAAAATTAAGAAGAAAGGAATCTCCCACATTCGTGAGATTCTGTAAGATTGTTGGAGAAACAAATACCTTCCGAACACCCGTATTACCTGGGTTTCTTTTGACATCAACTGCTCCTGGTACAGGCACAGGTCCGCCGTTCACAAATCCTGGAAATCGCTTTGCTTGAGCAATGAGAAATGTGGGGCCTTGGTTAGTGATACTATTTTCATTAATTGTAAGAGGTGAAAAAACAGTTTCTTCAGAAAAAGTATCCACTCCAGAAAGCTGTTGTGTCTCAGCAACTAAAACAGTTTGTTGAAACTTCATAGGAGAAGCCTCTGCCCTAGAAATCCAGGGAGTAAACAGGGCAAGAAAGAATAAAACTTTTAGACTTTTCATGGTAATGTCCTCTATAGGTAAAAAACTTAATATCCACGAGGGGAAAAATTGTAACCTACATTAACACCAAAGAGAAAACGGGGGCCTCCTGGCGTATTGTTGGTTAGATCTATTCCCTCCATTGTTAGTGTAAGGGGAAATGTCGGAATTGGCACATAGGACATCCCTAAATCTAGGGAAACGCCGCTCCATGCTGCTCCGACCCCCAATTGGGGGGCTAATTGTATGCCTACCCCCCCAAAGATACCAACATCTGTCTGGTCGAACTGCCCCGATGCTCCTCCCACCGTTAAAGCAAGGGGCAGGGTATTAACGGGATCATCGGGTCTAAGGAAGGTATAGCTGGTGATAGCTCCCCAATAGCCTTCCTCAAGTCTGTCAGTGTAGCCACCAGAGTAAATTGTAATCAGATTCGTCACTCCCACTGCCATCGCAACTTGGGTTTGGGCATCGCTGAATACAATCCGATGCAGATCAACATTGATTCCATTAGTCGCACCAAAATTTCTGAGGCTCTGCATATTAAAAGATACTGTCGAGCCGACTAAATTGGAAGCATCCCCTAAGCCAAAACCGAATCCCGTATAACTATCAATACGCGATCGCTCTTTTCCCGCAGTTGCCAATGATCCACCGATAAATAAATCTCCCCAGTTAGCACCGAATGCGCTAAAAGTAAAGGTTAAGGAAGGCGAATAGGTTCTTGGGGCATTTACAAAAGACGGATCTAATGGATTAATTTTTAGGTCTTTTTTTCGATCTGATAGATCTTGGGTTTGAGGAAATTCATTAGGGGGAGGTGTTGAGGCGATCGCATCTTTTTGTTTAAAGAAGGGATGAAGGGGAGTCAGAAAAAATTGATCCTCACCCTGAGAAAAGGAAGCTTTACGAGTATTATGATTGATTCGAGCGATGGATTGGGATTGGTTAATCGCCTTACGCAGTAGGTTTTGATTAGTTTTCTGGGCAGTCACGCGAGTGCTTCGAGACTCCAACAAACCTTCGAGGGATGTATCAAAAGACGTAAAGCCTGAGTTTACATAAAATGCTGTTTTTGTGGAGGATTCAGGCTGAAGAGATTCTGTTATTTGTTTTCTTTTGCTCAATTGAGGGGGATTTTTAGCAACTGGAGCAACAAATCGATCATTCATACCAGTCAATTTTTTATCCTTATCGAAGGAGACAGACAATTCACCAGCGACTTTACTGCCAAGCTCAGAATTTCCCTCACTAAAATCAACGTTTTCCCCATGAATAGATTGGGCTTTGGTTGATTGAGATATACCTAGATTAACAATTGTCGCAATCAGCAATAACAGTGGAAATGTCTCGTTTTTCATACAAACTATTTTTTAGAAAATATTGAATTGCGTCGATAGGGCTGAAAGGTAAGGATTTTAATAATTTTGTTAAGACTTGATGACAAGCATTGGAACGGGGCCGAGTTTCAAAAATGAATTATAAAAGATGGGAAAATTATACATCAACTTGAACGATTTATACAACATATCGCGCATCATTCAATAAAAATAAAATAAAAGTAATGGCGATCACATTGGTGAGAGGTTTTGACTGGAAAGATCGCGATCGATGCAACTATTGCGAATAATCCAGAATATTTTGGAGACACTCAAAAATTTGATGTACAAAAATCTTGATTTAGTGCTACCATAAAAGACGTGCAAAACCAGGCTCAGTAGCTCAGTGGTTAGAGCAGGGGACTCATAAGCCCAAGGTCGCAAGTTCAACTCTCGCCTGAGCCATTATTTTTCTTGAAAAAAATCATTTGAAAGCCTTGCTATGCTTGGCTTTTTTGGTTTGTTACGGTTTGTAAATTTAAGGAAATGTCAGGAAACTTCAGGAAATGTGAGGAAATCTAATGACGTTTTTTAGTCGATGGTTAGTCCATGCCCAAAAAGTCCAAGTTGGAATTGGTGAATGAATCCCTTGAAAAGATTCACCTGAAAATCGAAAATCGGGGGGGCTGGTTGTCTTTGCGGGGGATTTTTCCTGCCAAGCCTGGAAGCGGGGGAACTATCCCCCATCAGCAACGGTTAGCGTTGAAAATTAGTGCGACTCCTGATGGGATTAATCAGGCTAGGGATCGGGCTTTGGAGATTAGGGGTCTTTTGAATCAGGGTAAGTTTGATTGGGGCCCATATTTGTCACAGAAGAAGCCTGAAAGTTTTGGGGAGTTGATCGCGGAGTTGGGTCGGAAGTATTTGGCGACGGGGGGAAAACGGGAGACCTGGGAGAGAGAGTATATTTCTAAGGTTTTTGGGAAGATTGAAAGTTGGGATAAACCTTTTAATTTGGAGATTTTACGGAAAATTATTGAGAATACGCCCTATTAGTCACGAACTCGAAACCGTGTAGTTGATGGGATGGCGATGCTGGCTGATTTTGC
>JBEIFD010000052.1:0-11222 GCA_040382535.1 Merismopediaceae cyanobacterium | reverse complement strand
GCAGGCGATCGGGTTTAAACGAATAAATTCCGATAGTATAATTAGTATTTATTTGCGTTTAGTCGGTTGTCCTAATGTTGCTGAGATTGATTCAGCCCAACCTCTTTCCCTAACAAATTCCCTTGGAAAAACTTTAACGGCGGGCTATGATTCGGGCAATATTTTGATAGATCAAGCCGCCACTAAAACCAATATTGGACAATACGATCTTGAGCCAATATTACCCCAATTGCAAACCACCATTCCCCTAAAATTAACCCTGCCAACTATTCAGGGAGAAGCGATTAATTTATCCATCCCATCTGCTTTACTCGAAGAATGGTTAACCCTTGCCAAGTATTAATAGTTGTTGAATGTTACTTAAAATTAGCTATCAAAATTCTAAATTACGAAAAAAAATATGCCTAGACTTATTAGAATTAATTACCCATCAGGCGATCGCCGATTTCCGTTAAACTGAAATCTTAGGAGTCTTAGTTCCTTCTTCCTTTCAGAATAATTTTAGCGTAGCGATAATTCAAACATTATGTTCTATGAAGAGTAATAAAATATCATGCAAAAAAAACTCAATCTTATGCGAAAATATCGACGACCCAAAAGTTTATTTCACGAATTGACAACAAAAATTTCTGAAGCCGTTGGCTCCCCTTTAGGATCACTTTTAGCCGTTACTCTGATTATCCTTTGGTTAATTGCAGGGCCATTTTTTAAGTTTTCTGACACTTGGCAAATCGTCATTACTACTGGCACGTCAGTTATTACCTTTCTGATGGTTTTTCTCATCCAAAATACTCAAAATCATGATTCCAAAGCTGTTCAAATTAAATTAGATGAATTAATTCGATCTATTGATTCAGCTCGTAATGAAATTATTAGTGTAGAATATTCATCAGAAAAAGCTTTGCAGGAGATCCAAGAAGATTTTTCAAAACTAGATTGACTATTTCAAGAAATAAATTCTAAAATATTTTTGAGTATATTTAGAGGTCAGGGTAATGGAAAGTAATCTATTTAATCAAATTTTTCGAGATCAAGAGGGCAACGTTGTTTTAGCTCAGATGCCTAATCCGCCCTTGATTACATGGATTGTGGCTAGTTTATTGAAGATCATTTTTACCACTGGCAAAATCAATATCGGACTAGAAGCCCTGGCGTTTGGTTCTTTATTTACCTGGGCTTGGGAAGAGTTATTTCAGGGAGTTAATTACTTTCGTAGAACCTTGGGGTTACTGGTTATTGTTATTCTCATTGCGTCTAAAATTTGATAAATTGGTAAGTATTCATCAATTCTAATCGTCATGACCTTACCTCAACAATCTGGACAAACTCGCCTTAAAAATAAACTTTCTCACCGATGGAGAGTTCGTAATCGCCTCATTTTATCTATCGTATTTGCCCTAATTTTATCATTTTTTCTACCATCTCAGTTGAGTTTAACCACCCATATTCTCGTTATTTGGGATGGGGGAATGATCTTTTTTTTGGTATCAACTTGGATATTAATGGTGCAAGCAATCCCCAAAACAATGCGTTGTAATGCCCAAAGTCAAGATGAGGGGCGTTTAGTCATTTTGAGCTTAATTACGGCGGCGGCTTGTGCCAGTATATTGGCGATCGCGTTTATTTTGAAAGAAACCCAAGGAAAAGACGAAAGTGTTCTTGTTTTTCATGTCATTTTATCTATTATCACAATTGTAGGTTCTTGGTTACTGGTTCATACTATTTTTGCCATGCACTATGCCCATGAATATTATCAAGATCATAAAATTCAGAGTAATACTAAAGCAGGAGGACTAGATTTTCCTGAAGATAGGGAACCCGATTATTGGGACTTTTTATATTTTTCCTTTGTTATTGGCATGACCAGTCAGGTTTCAGATGTACAAATCACCTCGCGATCGCTCAGGCGGTTAGCTTTATGGCATGGCATTCTTTCTTTTTTCTTTAATACCTCAATTGTCGCCATGAGTATTAACATTCTTGCAGGTTTAATTCAATAATGATTGGGTTTTATGTTAGATTTTTTCAACTCATTTGATTTTTTGGGTTATCCGCTATTGGGTGTACTAAATTCATGAGAATAATAACAATAAAACTTATGCCAATTAAGCACAGTTATTTCGCATATTTCACAGAGTCGAATCCTTGAGTTAGCTTTTTATCATGAAAAGTCGCCTTATTCCTCGTATAAAACTTTTTCAAAGCAAGTTTCCCCGACTTTAGAGAGTTGACGAGCCGAGGCTTTGTCGGTCTTGGATTTTTGGACGATCGCCTTAAATTGTTGAATATTATATTGACCCTTAAATTTCGTCATGGTGCAATTACAGACATCCTTGGCAACATCCGCCGCTAATCCTTGTTTGGTTACCCGTTGCAAGCATTCCTGATGATACTGATCAAAGGAATTGGAACTTTTAGCGGGTTTCGTCTCCGCCATACTGCCAGGCAGAGAGAATTGGAGCGCGAAATAAATTATAGTAGCCGTAGCAGAGAAAACAATCTTTTTCATGGACAAAATCGCAGAATACTCAACAAAGTAAAAAATAAAAAATGTTAACTTTTCTCTCCAGTTTAGCTTTTTTTCAGGAATTTTATGCTTGAGAGGCCAGTTATCCCTCTGGCCCAGATTAGAACTAAATCCCAGGGCGATCGCATTAATCCTGCCGAAAAAATTCACCTTGCCTGTTGGGGGTGCAATCGTCGAAAGGTTCTCAATTTTCTCTGAGTCCAGATCAAAAGATAATTTTGGAACAAATAGAGGGCATTCTTTAGTTGTAGTCTATAAAAAATTTTTTCAGGGATCGCTCCATCGCATCAAAGCTGAGTATCTGCCAAGGATTCGACAAAAATTAGCCAAAAGATCCGAAATTTTGGGGTATTGATTTCGTTTCCTTCTATGTCAAACTAGTATGTTGAGGGCATGATTATGGATCGATCTTGCAATTGGTAGCCGTTATGACAAATGAAGCGGATTTTCGTCACATTTTTGTTATTGAAGATCAAAAAGCCCGACGCATTATTTCCCTTGAAGAGCCGACCTATTCCATTGGTCGAGAATCTAGTAATGACATTATCATCTATGATCACGTGGTTTCGCGCTACCATGCGACTTTGATTCGGATTAAACCTAGCCCCAAAATTAATAGCTATTCCTATCGAATTTTAGACGGAGATTTAGAGGGTAATCGTAGTAGAAATGGCCTAATGATTAATGGTCAAGGTACAGAATCCCACGACTTAAAACACGGCGATGTTATTTTATTTGGTAGTCAATCTAAGGCAAGTTATTATATTGTCTCTACTTCTCTAGAAATCGCACTCTTCAATCCTCTGGAAATGTCCCAGTACGAAATTTCTCACCAGAGTTTAGAAGGTGATAGTAAATCAACGATGATCGGGGAAGAGGATAATCCAACATTTTCTTACCAGACTTCAACGGAAGCAGTTCGCCTAACCTCTTTTGCGGAATTAAGTCCCCATCCCATCATTGAAATGGATTTTACTGGTCAAGTGACCTATCTTAATCCTGCCGCTAGTATTAAGTTCAAATTAATTCAACAAGAAGGAATCAATCACCCTGTTTTAGCAGGTTTATTACAACAGGCGCAGAATGTGCGCGGTAATATGTTGCTCCGAGAAGTTGAATTTAAAAAGGAAATTTATGAGCAGTACGTTCATTATTTAACGGATAATCAAATTATTAGAAGTTATCTCTGTGATGTTACGCAATTTAAACAAACGGAAGCCAGTCTTACCTATCAAAATTTTCATGATCCCCTAACCGCATTACCCAATCGTATCTGGTTCGAGGAACAGTTATTTATCGCGATCGCCAAGGCCAAACGAGATCATGAAATGATTGCCGTGATGTTTCTCGATTTTGATAATTTAGATAAGGTCATTAATAGTTTTGGCTACGATTGTAGTGATCAAGTCCTTAAAAGTGTGGCTCAACGATTAACATCTTCCCTAGATTCAATGGGGAGTATTGCCAGTTGGAAAAGTCATCAGTTTGTGATACTCCAAAAAAATCTTAGCGATCAAACAGCGATCGCGGATGTCGCCACCAGAATTTTACGAACCCTAGAGGGGCTTTTGGAGATTTCAGAGCAGCGTCTCCATATCAAAGGCCGAATTGGTATAGCCCTATACCCCCAAGACGGTGAAGAGGTGACCAGTCTTTTAAAAAATGCCCACGCAGCCCTAGAACAAGGACAACAACAGACCGCCAACCTTCCCTATGCGTTTTATGATGCCAAAACTGCCTCCAAATCGACCATTCTGCTCAAGTTAGAAAATTTACTCTACGAAGCCCTAGAACACAATCAATTTTATTTAACCTATCAACCCCAGCTCAATATTAAACGTAATGAAATTACCGCAATGGAATCCCTCCTGCGCTGGCGACACCCCGACATCGGAGAAATTTCCCCCGTCAAGCTCATCCCCCTCGCCGAAAAAACCGACCTGATTGTTCCCATTGGTAACTGGATTCTAGAGTCTGCCTGTCGCCAGAATAAACTTTGGCAACAAGCGGGAATCTCGCCCCTCCCCATTTCCGTTAATTTATCCCTGCGCCAATTCCAACAACTGGATCTAGTGGCAAATATTAGACAAATTTTAGAGAAAACGGGATTGGAGTCCCAATGGCTGGAAATAGAGTTAACGGAAAACACTATCATGGATGATCAAGATTTTTCTCGCTCGGTTTTAGAGGAGTTGCAATTAATGGGAGTAAAAATCGCCCTTGATGGGTTTGGGACGGGGCGGGGATCTTTCCAATGCCTACAGCAATTTCAATTAGATAGCCTAAAAATTGATCCCTCCTTTATTGTTAAACTCGATCAAAATCCAGAGGATCTTCCCCTGGTTTCAGCAATGATTAATTTAGGTCATAGTTTTAAAAGCAGGGTCGTTGCAGAAGGAGTCGAAACAGAGGCGATCGTGCAATTATTACAAAGCATTGAATGTGAAGAGGTTCAAGGTTTTTGGTTCTGTCAACCCTTGAAGATGGATGCGGCTACCCAATTTCTCAGGGAAAGCAGTATTCAATCCTATTCGTAAGATCATTGGGTCAGTTTAAGGTTAAATAATTTTTTTCTACTATCGATCAATTGCTTTAAATTCAATTTTTCTGAGAGTGAATTTTCGGATTTCTATTCGTGAATTTTTATTAAATAATCCTTAATATTTAAGGCGATCGCGATCGCGCTGACTTCCCTATACCCCTGTATTGTATCGTCTTAATACAAGATCGGTCGGGAGTCTAGAATCGTTTAAACCTTTCTTAATCTGTATTTCTTAATATGCTCTTAATCTTAGAGTACAATGAGGTTATAGGGGAAACATAACTTTTTTTAGTCGTGTTCTGAAAGATCAAACTACTAGCTAGAATTTTTTACCCATAATCAACACTAGCTAAAATGGAATCTTTTTTTTTGATCAAATATCCATTTATAAAAGAATCAAATTGTTTACTCGTTATGATATGAACAGGTGGGTCTCGTTCGCCCCAAAAAGTAAATTCTAAAAAAATCACCTAAATCATATCCCAAAAATCCCAAAAACTTTACACTTAATTAATAGGAAAAATTAAAATGCCAGGTGAAAATAATGGAATAATGAATGGTAGTCCCTTAATTCAACATATTTTAGTCGTCGAAGATCAAGCAAGTCGTAGAACAATTATTTTAGATGAAGCCAATTATACTATGGGCCGCCATTCAAGCAACTCCATTCAAATACATTCTCGTCAATCATCACGACATCACGCCACCTTTGTCCGCAAATTTAATACAAAATTGAATCAATTTACCTATCTGATTGTTGATGGAGATTTGGAAGGAAATAAAAGCCAAAATGGTATTTTTATTAATGGAGATAAGTGTCTTGTTCATGAACTAAAAGATGGTGATTTAATTAATTTTGGTTGTGACGTGAATGCCAGTTACCATCATATGGAGAGAATAGAAAATGTAACTCTTACATCAGGTTTAAATTCGGAAGTAAATGCTGTGTCAAAACAGAATGAGCTATATTCTTCCAATGAAAATATACAGATAAAAAAAACATTAATCCTCTCAGAAGACGATACGGACATCAAGAAAAATAGAGATAGTCAGGATGACGAAGATACCTTCGCTGACTATTCTTATTTAGATACTTTAACAGGATTACCCAATCAAACGCTGTTTAATGAATATCTGTATATTGCAGTCTCCAATGCGAAACGAAATCAACATTATGTTGTGGTTTTATTAGTTGACTTAGATCTTTTTTCTGTTACAAATCATGACGCTTACAAAGAATGGGCAGATCAGATTCTAAAAAATATTGGTAAAAGTATTCAAAATCGTTTACGAAATGGAGATATTGTTGCTCGTTGGGGAGATTCCCAATTTAGTATTTTATTACCCCAAATTCAGAATATTGAAAATTCCACTGCGATTGTTCAGCGTATTCTTTCAACCATTCACCAGAATATGACGATTAACGGGGAGCGCATCCATATTCAAACCCATCATGCCGTTGCAGTTTATCCCCAGGATGCTAATGATAGCCAAAAAATTCTGAATCTTTTAGAATCCCGTCTAGCCCAAGCAAAGCTAGAATCTCAATCCGTTCCGTCTTCTTCCCTTGAATTGTCTAATCGCCGATCGCAGGTAGAAAAGCGTTTACATCGGGCGATCAAATACGAAGAATTAGACCTTTATTACCAACCTCAAATTAATCTAAAAACAGGGGGTGTGGAAGCGATCGAAGCGTTTGTACGTTGGCATCATCCTCAGAAAGGCTTGATCACACCAGAGAAATTTCTGCCCTGGGCGGATAAAACAGAATTGACCAATCCCCTGAATCGTTGGATTTTAACAGAAGCCTGTAATCAAAATATGAGATGGCAACAAGTAGGAATTTCTCCTTTAGTCATGTCTGTGAACTTATCAGAGAAGCAATTTTATCATCCGAATCTTCCTCGATTATTGGAAGAAATTTTAACAGAAACCCAACTAGATTCGCGTTGGCTGGAGTTTGAAATCTCAGAATCTTTTCTGATTAATCAGATAGAAGCCGCTCAAAAAATTATTCGATCTTTAGAGCAGTTAGGCGTTAGCTTTTGTCTGGATGATTTTGGTAAACATTATGCTTCTATTCGTTATCTGATCGAACTTCCAATTAAAAAAATTAAAGTTGATCAATCTTTTATTGCGAAGTTGGAGGATAATCCCCATGCGATCAAAATAATGTCAACCTTTATCGATTTGGGAAAAAATCTTAATATTCAGGTGATTGCAAAAGGAGTGGAAACACAATTACAAACGGATATTTTACAAAATTTAAACTGTTTTTTGATGCAGGGATATCGGTTTAGTAAACCCATGAAAGGAGAAGAAGCTAAAACCTTTTTGTTATTGCATCGCTCCCCTGTTCGATAAAATACGATTGACCTTGAATATTTTGCGATCGCCCATAGATCTACTAGGCAATTTCTCTTTTCATCGTTGAAGAAAATCAATAGTGCTCACTATCGTTCATTGTCTCATTGCGATCGCGCTTTTTCATCACAAATAGATCGCCACCCAACACAATCGAAATTCTCATTCTTACTTTTGAAACGTTGGGTTTCCTAGTGTTAACTTGATCAATAAAATCGGCGATCGCCTTTATAAAATAGGCAAATTAGACTAACGAACATTAAATAAGGTGCATTATATTTTATTAACAAACCCTAGCAGAGCGGCGATCGCACTAAATAAGTCGTAAACTAAATTAGTCTAAAAGCCTCACCAGACAAGGATCAAAATTTATAATCTACATAGAATTACTATAGAGGTGGAACCTTCTTCATACCGTTTAGAGATAGCCATTCTTTTATTATTGGATCATAAGCAATGATGTCACTTTTCAAGGTAGAACTATTTGCGGCTTGTAGATCTGCAAGTATCCTTTTTTTAGCCTCATCAGTAGACTTTTGTTTCACAATAAAATCTTTATCCAGATGAATTTGACAAATCGCCCTATTGTACTCATAAAACAACCGAGATTGAGTAGTCTGCCAAGAGCCTCGAATCTCAATAGCTTTGGTAAGTTCTGAATTCGCTTCTTCCCAATTAGGCTGTTTTTTGTCTTTTAGCGCAAATCCGAGTTGTCCGTGATAGACATGATATATACCTTCAGTATCACTTACAATGAGAGCGCGAAAGATCGGGATTGTTGTTTCCATTCTCTGCTTTTTTGTTTCTTCTTTCCAATTATCTTTACGAACACTTTTAGCTAAGTAAAAAATTTCTGATTTAACACTTAAAGATGCAGGTATAATCGCAGCATTAATTTTGTTTTGATTTACAATTTTATCATATTGTTTAATAGTAGAAGCCTTGTCTGAGTCTAGATTCAATTGGTTCTGAACCACTGCAACAGCTTCAGCATCAATTTTAGCCTGCCTCTCAAGTTCGCTTAGTTTGTTCTCAACCTGCTTAATTTTATCTCCAACTGCTTCAAAATCGGCTTGGCGAAATGCACCAGCAAGATATAGTCTAGTCCAGAGATAGCCAAAAAAGAATCCATAAATCAAGAAATAGATAAGTAATGCCGTTGCGAAAACATGAGTATTTGCAAATCCAGCAAAGCCATATTTGTCAACATAATTTGAATATTTTTTTAATGCGTTTATAATTCCAGGTATCTGAGTGAGTCCAATACCAACCATAATTTTTGTCAACCAATCTGAAATCTCTTCCAGATTCGTATTTACTTGATAAGTTAACTTATCCTTACCTGAACCTATATCCTGATTATTTTGCGAATCTCTTTGTTGAAGTGTGCGAGGTATCCCAAAAAGAAATCCCACAAATACTCCTGAAACCAAAGCGGAAACAGCAATCATTAAAGCTACACCAACAGCTAAAGAAAATTGCTGAATACACTTTGCTTGAACAGCATAAAGAAAAATCCCAAGACAACCAGTAACTAGGCCAATAATAAAATATCGAAGTAAATTACTCATAATTTTGAATCTTGTTTTTTACACTCTGAAGATGCGAAGCAGGGTGGGTTGGCAACTATCAAATTAGACGGAAGTTTTCCGTATAACACAACTGAACGGAACGATGTACAGAAAAATTCTGCATGATATAGCGGTAATCGCATGAGTGAGGTGTATTGGAGTCTTGTACAGTAAGCTTTTCGAGAATTTTATTACCCCTCATACGGCTAAATACCGCTATAATACTCCAATAAAGAGTGATTTAGTGAATAGTCGCCACTTAATCACTAAATTTGCAAGATTATCTACGGAGCCTACCACCTATTTCTAATTCAAGAATATAAACACATAATTCTTAATAAAAATCCTAGAATCACTCAGTTATCTATTACTACGATCGCGACATGATGATTTTACCAAGAGAAAAAACGCGATCGCCTCCATTTTTCCGAAAGCTTCAGTGCGATTGTAGGTTGAGTTGACGAGGAAACCCAATATTTCAAAGGTAAAAATGCTCTCATCATTCTCGATTTCTGCGATCGCGGTTTTTCAGATAATAAAGAGCGATCACGTTTTTAGGTTGAAGGGGTAAAAGGCGATCGCATCTTGATAGTATATAATGATAGGATTTGTCACAGCCGCATCTTGAATTTCTTTGTTTTTTGGCTCTTTTCTGATGCCGCATTAAGATTCATCTAATCCTAACTTAACTTTTTCTGGAATCCCTCTCATATTTTCATTCCTAAGCTCGTCATCTAGACGAACGATTCGACTTTCTCTATCATAATAGAAAATGCAAATGTAAAGAAATATTAAGCATTAAGCTATGTCCTCTAAGATAACTCATTCAGGCAAAGGTCGCGTGATTGTAATTGGTGCAGGGATTGGAGGTCTGACCGCAGGGGCTTTATTAGCGCGTCGGGGTTATGAAGTCACGATTTATGACCAAGCAATTCTGCCTGGTGGCTGTGCTTCAACTTTTAGTCGTCGGGGGTTTACCTTTGATGTGGGCGCGACCCAGGTAGCAGGATTGGAATCAGATGGTATTCACGATCGCATTTTTCAGGAACTTAATATTCCCCTGCCCGAAGCGACTTTTTGTGATCCTGCTTGTGCAGTCTTTTTGCCAGGAGAAAAGCAACCGATTAATGTGTGGCGCGATCGCGAAAAATGGCAACAGGAAAGACAACGACAATTTCCGAATAGTGAACCTTTTTGGCAATTACTCAGGAAATTATTTGAGGCTAGTTGGCAGTTTCAAGCTAGAGATCCTGTTTTGCCGCCCCGCAATTTTTGGGATTTACAGCAATTAATAGGAGCGATGCGCCTTGATACCCTCATTACGGTTCCGTTTGCCCTGATGACGGTTACAGATGCCCTAAAACTTTATGGATTAGCAGGCGATCGGCGTTTAAAAACCTTTTTGGATTTGCAATTAAAATTATACTCTCAAGTTAATACCGATGAAACAGCTTTACTCTATGCGGCAACTGCTCTTTCGGTTTCCCAGTCTCCCCAGGGTTTATTTCATCTTCAGGGCAGTATGCAGGTTTTAAGCGATCGCCTGGTAGCGGGACTAGAAAAATATGGCGGTAAATTATTCATGGGTCATCGTGTGGAAAAAATTCATACTCAAGGAGGAAAAGCCACAGGAGTTACCGTAAAAAATAATAAATCAGGGGAATCTTGGTTAGAAAAAGCCGATCATGTTATTGCGAATACAACAGTACAAAATTTAGTGCAACTATGGGATTTTCCGTCCTCTAATTTTCAACGAAGAATTGATAAATTACCCGAATCTTCAGGGGCTTTTGTAGTTTATTTAGGAGTGGAAGAAACGGCTATTCCCCCTAATTGTCCGCCCCATCTCCAATTTCTTTATGATGCGAATGGCCCCATTGGGGAAAACAATTCTCTCTTTGTCTCGGTGAGTAAAGCCGATGATGGTCGCGCTCCGACGGGCAAACGGACAATTATTGCCTCTTCTTTTGTAGAGGTCAAACCCTGGTGGCAGGGAACTCTCGAAGATTACGAAAAACTAAAACAACTTTATACCCAAACCGCGATCGCGAGATTAGGGGAATATTTCAAATTAACCCCAGAAAACATTGTTCACACAGAAATTGCAACCCCTCGAACTTTTGCCAAATTCACCGCGAGAGATCAGGGAATCGTCGGGGGAGTGGGTCAACGCCTTGGAACCTTTGGCCCCTTTGCGATCGCGACTCGAACCCCCATT